>CAZDRW010000722.1:0-1926 GCA_964507555.1 uncultured Desulfarculaceae bacterium | reverse complement strand
CAGGTTAAGGCCATATTTGTAAGGGATGAACTTACTATTGCAAGACTGCTGTGGCTTGCGGATGCTTCTCATTATCCTGTTGCCGATTTTAACGCCATAATGATAGGCGATCTTGCGGAAGTCGGTAAGCCCATGGAAGCCAGAAAATAAGCAGTCTGGATTCAATGAGCAAATAGGGAGCCGTTGCCGGCAATATCCCCACCCTAAAACCGATAGGCTTATGAGCGCGCCGAGGCATTCACCAGCTCGGCGCGTTTTTACGGCGGATGTGGTTTGGCGGGATAGACAGCGTGCAGGCGCAAGCAGGTAGGTGGCAAAGGGCCAAGCAACTTAGTTCAGCACCAATGCCCGGTCGCAGCTGGAAGCAAACTTCAGCCCGGCAGGCCCGGCAAAGGGCAAGACCAGCAAGGTCGGCGGCCTATGCCGCTTGGCCTTGACAAAAAGTCAATCTGCTGCGAGACTTAGTCCCTTGGCCGCTTTGGCCGAGGGACATTATATGTCTAATAAGCGGACCGGATACGCCAGCGCTTGCAAAAGTGCTGGGAGGGATTATACTTGCCGCCTGTCCGCCAATGATTATGGAGTTTTTCAGATGAAACCCGAGATTCATCCCGAGTACAAAGAAGTCAAGGTGCGCTGCGCCTGCGGTAACGAATTTGACAGCGGTTCCACCAGAGATGAAATCAAGGTGGAGATTTGCTCTGCCTGTCATCCCTTTTTCACCGGCAAGCAAAAGCTGGTCGACTCCGCCGGCCGCGTGGAGCGTTTCTACAAAAAGTACGCTCACCTGGACAAGTTCCGCGGAAAAGCCGACGAGTTGGAGGCCGAGCGCTTGGCCCGCGCCGATGATAAACCGGCCGAGGGCGGCGAGGCGTAGGATCGGGAGTCTTTTATGGGCCCCATGAACGTCGGAGGCCAAGCGGTGATAGAGGGGGTCATGATGAAGGCCCCCCGGCGGCTATGCGTGGCCGTGCGCCGCAGCTCCGGCGGCATCGTTGTAAAAAACGAACCCTTTCGACCTCTCTCCGCGCGGCTTTCTTTCCTGGGCTGGCCATTTCTTAGAGGGCCGGTGGTGTTGGGCGAGACCTTGGTGCAGGGCATGAAGGCCCTGAACTTCTCGGCCCAGCAAGCCCTGGAAGAAGAAGGCGAGGAAATGGGCTCTTGGGCCCTGGGGCTGACCATGCTGGTGGCCATCGTGGCCGGCATGGGTCTTTTTATCGCGGTCCCGCATCTCCTATCTCTTTGGCTGGGCAGCCTTAAGGGCTTTAACGAGCAAAGCCTGGCCTTCCATTTGACCGACGGCATAATCAAGATGGCCATTTTCGTGGGCTATCTTTGGCTGATTTCTTTAATGGGAGAAGTGCGCCGGGTTTTTCAATATCACGGAGCTGAGCATAAAAGCATTTATTGCTTTGAAGCCGGCGAGGAACTGACCGTGGCCAACGCCAGGGGTTTCAGCCGACTGCATCCGCGTTGCGGCACGGCCTTTCTGCTGGTGGTGCTGCTTATCTCCATTTTGGTTTTCGCGGTGGCTTTCCCCCTGCTCCCCCGCTTGGCCGAGGCGGCTTGGCTGAACCAGGCCGCGCAGATCGGGATTAAAATCCTGTTTATGATCCCCATCGCTGGAGTCAGCTATGAAATCATCAAGCTGGCCGGCAAGCACGGCGGTAAAGGCTTTTGGGGCGTGATGCTGTGGCCCGGCCTGCAAATGCAGCGTCTCACCACCAAGGAGCCCACCGACGAGCAGCTTGAGATCGCGCTGGCCGCGCTTCGGGCCGCGGTGGATACCGACGAGTGCGAGGAGGCCAGCCTGTGCGTTTTGTAAGACCCGCTGCTCTTGCTCCGGCCCCCTGGCGATTGGTTCAGGGGTTTCTCTAGCGCCGCAATTCATTTCCGGTTTTGATCCCTTTTGGCGCGCAAGCCTAG
>CAZDRW010000721.1:0-1930 GCA_964507555.1 uncultured Desulfarculaceae bacterium | reverse complement strand
GTTCGGCCAAAGGGTTTCATGATTCTGAAAAACGCTGTCATAGGCTGGACTGCAAAGGCGGTGGACATTGCTGCCGTCATAATCGCCACTCCCATATTCATTTCCTATTTGGGCCAATCCAGCTATGGGGTTTGGCTGCTTCTGATGAATATCTGGGTGCTGATGACCTTATTCGACATGGGCGTATTTTTAGCCTTTGTACGTTTTATAGCCGATGATTTTGCGATGGACGACCGCAGATCCGCTTTTGCCACAATTGCGAATTCGCTTTCGCTATATTCGCTGTTAAGCTTGCTGGTGTTGGCCCTTTTTCTTGGGCTGGTTTTTTCAGCCAACCAAATGTTGAACATTCCGCTAGACCTGCACGAATCGGTGCGCTGGGCGCTGGTGCCTTTGGGCGTAACCGCAGCCCTGGGGCTGCCTTCCCGCACGTTCGAAGGCATACTTTTCGCTCGCGAAAAAATCTACTTGCTCAACTGGGTACGCATAGCAGCATCCGTCTTACGCGTATTCCTGATCTTGGCGTTTTTGGCCAAGGGCTGGGGCCTGGTGGGCATCGCCCTGGGGTACTCCCTGGCCACTCTGGCTGAGATTATGACCATCAATTGGTGCGCCTGGCGTGAGATGCCGTACAAAGGCTGGCTGCGCCTTGGTTGGGAATGGCCCTTGATGAGGAAACTCGTGTCTTACGCCGGTGACATTATGTTTGCAGTAGCCGCCGGCAAGGCGCGTATGCAGGCTCCCACACTGATGCTGGGCGCTCTATCCAACGCGGTGGCGGTGGCTTTGGTCGGGGTCGGTTTGCGCCTGTTGAATCATGCCATGGATTTTGCCTGCTCCTTTGTGTCCTCGGCCCAACCACGTTTTTCTTCTCTGGAGTCGGCAGGGGATTACACTGCCTGGAGAGCTATATTTCAGCGCACCACTTTCTATGCTGCCTTTTTATCTGGTTATCTGAGCCTGGGCATTCTGCTTTTGGCAAAACCGTTCATCCATGTTTGGCTTGGGCCGGATTTCGCTACCAGCGCCGACGTTGCCATAATCCTGGCCATTCCCTTCGGCTTTTATATGGCGCTTTCCCCTTGTGGAGCGGTGTTGATGAGCTTACGCACCCAGCGCAATCTCGGTTGGCTTTGTCTTGGCGAGTTAATAATTCTTATAATTGCCGGGTGGTTTAGTGTTAGCCGTTGGGGCGCCATAGGCGCGGCATGGTCCTTGGCGGCGTCCCTAGTCATCCTGCGCCCCTGGTGGCTCTCGCTTTATGTGTGCCGCCGTCTGAGCATAAGCTGGCCAACCTTTTGGCTGCAAACCGTGGGCCGGCCCTGGCTTTCCCAAGCCTTGGCAAGCCTGCCGCTTATATTTTTGCTTGGGGATTGGACCGGCCAAGGCTGGTTCCACTTTTTGGCAGCAGGCTTGCTTTTAAGTTTGCTATCTGGCCTCAGTTTTTGGCTGGTGGGGCTAGATCGAACTGAGCGGGCCTTCTGGTTGGACAAGCTACGGAAAAAGCGCGCCTCGGGCTAGCGAAAATGGCAGGCGCAAACCTGGTTTGGGCTAATCTCGCGCAGAGCAGGTTCTTCCTTTCGGCAAATCTCCTGCATTTCCGGGCAGCGTGGATGGAAGCGGCAACCGGCCGGTGGGTCAAGCGGGCTGGCCACATCGCCCTCCAAAGGCGGCGTCTGGAAACGGCGGGCTGGATCGGCCACCGGCGCTGAAGCCAAGAGGGCCTCGGCGTAGGGGTGCTGGGGATTGTGCCCGAACATTTCGGCAGTCGCTATTTCAACTATCTTTCCCAAATACATCACCGCCACCCTGTCCGACATATGCAGAACCACCGGCAAATCGTGGGCCACGAAAAGATAGGTCAGGCCAAAGCGCTCCTTTAACTCCATCAGCAAATTCAGCACCTGAGCCTGAATGGATACATCCAGGG
>CAZDRW010000720.1:0-1938 GCA_964507555.1 uncultured Desulfarculaceae bacterium | reverse complement strand
TGATCAGGTTGCCCAACCAATACGCTACATCCTGCCAATCGCTGCCGGCAAATGGCTCTACTAGCAGCTCGTCCTCACTCGCCAAGCTCAGCCGCAAATGCACCGTGTCCAAGTAACGCTGAGCCAAGCGCACAACAATCTTTCGGTAGAGGGTCTCATCAAGGTTTACGCCGTCTATAATCAGCTCAGGCATAGTGGGGAACCCAAACAGCTCCACCAATCCCTTTAGCGAAATTCTGTTTTTTAATTTTTTGGAAGTGGCCACGTTCCTCCTCCCTTCTATTACCTAAAACTAGTTACGGGAAATGGCTTTAGCAAGGGAAAGGGACGTCGGTCCTATTCGGCCAAGCCATCCAGGAGGCGTTGGTGCAGGTTATCAAATCCGCCATTACTCATGATCAGGCAGAGATCGCCCGGGCGCAGTTTTGCCAGCAGCGCCGCCAAGATAGCATCCGTATCCCGGTAGGCTTCCGCCTTAAGGCCCCTGGCCGCCAATGCCAAGGCCAAACGGACGGAAGAGAAGCGCTCATCCTCTGGCACGTCTTCCACTCCCGGCGGCTCGCGCAGGAGCACCAGGTCGGCACCGTCAAAGACGGTGGCGTAGTCGTCCTGAAAAAAACCGCGCTTACTGGTGTTGGTGCGCGGCTCGAACACCGCGACCAATCGTCCTGCGGCCGGCCGCCAGCCCCGCACCCCGAAACGGCCTATGGCGAGGATGGTTTCCCGCACCGCGGTTGGGTGATGCGCGAAATCGTCCACCACCACTACGCCTCTCGCCACACCGCGCACTTCTTGGCGGCGCTTCACCCCGCCGAAACCATCCTGCCCCCCCGCCGCCTGGGCCACGCTTAAGCCGGCGGCGCAAAGGGCCGCCAGGCAAGCCGTAGTATTAAGGGCGTTGTGTTCACCGGCCAGCGGCGAATAAAACTGCGCTTCCCGGCCCTTTGGCGTGAGCACCCGGATTTGAGCTCCTCCGTCCCTGGCCGGTTCGGCCGACAAGAGCCGCCACTGGCAATCTGCGCCTTTGCCATAAAGCAGCACTGGACAGGGCGACGCTTCTACTCTGGCCCGAACCTCTTCGCTATCACCCCAGGCCAGGAGCAATCCTTCCGCCGGCATTTCGGCCACCAGCATGTCAAAGGCGCGCCGCACCGCGTCCAGGTCGGCATAGATGTCGGCATGGTCGAACTCAACGCTGGTGAGCACGGCGATCTGCGGCAGGTAATGCACGAACTTGGGTCGCTTGTCAAAAAAAGCGGTATCGTATTCGTCACCTTCCACCACGAAATGCTCTCCATCCCCCTCGCGGAAATTCTGTTGGCCTTGATTCATGATACCGCCCACCAAAAAACCTGGATCCAAGCCCGCACGCAAAAGTCCGCTGGCGATGAGCGCGGTGGTGGTGGTTTTCCCGTGAGTGCCAGCCACCACGATGGAAGTGCGGCCTTTTATAAAAAACTCGGCCAAGGCCTGAGGGAGCGACAAATACGGAATGCGCGCCTTGGCCAAGGCCACCGCCTCGGGATTATCGCGCCGTATCACGTTGCCCACGATGACCAAATCGGGCGGCGGCTGTAGGTTTGTCGGGTCATAGCCTCCAGACACGGCAATCCGCTGCTCGGCCAGGAAAGTGCTCATGGGTGGGTAGAGCGGCTTGTCCGAACCACGCACCAACAAGCCACGGCGCTTCAACGCCCCGGCCAGCGCGCCCATGGCCACGCCACCGATTCCCATCAGATGAACGCTTCTAATCTCGGAAGGAACTCGATTCAAACGAGGATCCAAATCCATGAGCAATTCCCGCTAAAGGCCCAGGAGCGGCCAAATCAAGCTGTGGAGGTGATGGCGAAAGGCCTTGATCTTTTCGTTGCCACGGCCCATGGCCACCCGGTTGGTGAGCAGCACCGCGCCTTGGTTGCTAGGCGGATGCCACCATAG
>CAZDRW010000719.1:0-1941 GCA_964507555.1 uncultured Desulfarculaceae bacterium | reverse complement strand
TGGTGGCCTGGCGCTATGAGCAGAATCCGGGCAGGGCAGGGGACTTCAACGGCGACGGCGTCATGGATCTATTATGGTGGAATCCGGCAACGGGCGAGCTCACCATTTGGTTCATGAACGGTGGGGCAGTGCAGTCGGTTAGCGGACCGGGCCAGGGATTGGATATAAGCCAGTGGCTTTTGGTGGGCACCGGCGACTTCAACGGCGACGGAGTGTGGGACCTTCTGTGGTGGAATCCGGAGAGCGGAGAGGTCCTGGTCTGGTATCTGGAAAACACCCAGGCCACGGCCAGCGGAGCGGGTCAGTGGCTGGTGAAAAGCGCATCTGCCCTGGATAACATGCTCGGAAACGCGGCAATCGCCTATCCCGGCGATCTGAACGGCGACGGCAGGATCGATATCCTCTGGCGCGACTACGCCACCGGCCAAGTCACGGTATGGCTAATGGGCCAGGACGGCAAGCCGCAGCTAAACGGACCGCCCACGCCGGCGGCTGAAGGCATAACCCAGGGCGACCGGCCGGGCCTAAGCGGCACCCTGAGCTGGCAGGTGGCGGGTTTGGTCGATGCCGGAGGCGACGGCAAGGCCGACGCCATCTGGAAAAACGCGCTCAACAATCATCTGGCCACCTGGACCATGGACGGCTCCATCATTTCTGATTTGATCCCAGAGGACCGGGGCCGCGATGTCATTTGGCGCTTGTCCGGCCTGGGCGATCTCAATGCCGATCAAAATGCCGACATCGTCTGGCGGCACGACCAGAGCGGCGAGGTGCAAGCCTGGCTCATGCTGAATGGAGTTTTCAACCAAGAGCGCACCATCCTGGCGGGCTCGGAGACGGCCGCTCTTTGGCAGGTGAAGGCGGTGGGCGATTTCTGCACCCACGGCTGCGACGACCTGTATTGTAAAAACTCCGATAATGGCGTGGCCCGCATCGTGACCCGGGCTGGCCAGGAGTACACGCCTGCGGTGGAATAGGGCGCGAAGAGTGAAAATGCCTGAGCCCGCCCTCTTTAGCCAAGGCGGGCTCAGGCATTCGTTGCTTAGCCAATCGCGGTGGGTTAATATGCCCGAGCTGCATCGCTAGCGCTCTCCTCATTCTTTTCCCGGAGATGACATGAAACCCAGGCGGTTTTTCGGTTGGCTTGCCGTTTTCTGCGTGGCGTTGCTGGCTTGCTGCGCCGCACCGCCATCTGCCGGGGCCGCCACCAGCGAAAGCCGGGCGGTCGCCGTTCAAGAGGCGGGGAAAAAAGCCCTGCTCAGCTACCCCGGCGTCAAGGCCGTCAAGGGCAACGCCGTGATTTTCGCCGATGGGACCTCGTTGCCTTACGATGACGGGAAAGCGAAAAGCTTGGCCGAGAAGCTCACCGGCGCGGACATAGAGGACCACTTCGCGCAGGCCTATCCCGCCTTCGCGCCCATAGGCCCGCCCGCCTTGAATTACGACCCCGGCCGCTATCGCAACGACCCGCTCTTGAGAAAACTGTATGGCGGCACTAAAATCGAGGTGGAAGCCAACCTGGTGCAAGTGGATTGGCTGCCAGCCCATGGCGGCAAAAAGCTTTTGTTCAACAAAAGACAAAACGCCGCGGCCCAGCTGCAAAAAGTCTCCGACGAGTTGGACAAGCTGCCCGCCAGGTTCATGAAGTACCTGGCGCGCATCGACAGCACCTTTCAGTACCGGCCCATCCAGGGCACCAAGCGCCTCAGCCCCCACAGCTACGGCATCGCCATCGACCTGGAGACCAAGTACACCTGCTACTGGCTGTGGGACAAGACCTACCACTACCGGAATCAGATTCCGCCGGAGATCGTGCGGATCTTTGAAAAGCACGGCTTTATATGGGGCGGCCGCTGGTATCACTACGACACCATGCACTTCGAATACCGGCCGGAAATGTTTGCGCGGGTGCAATAGGCAATATCGGGTGCGGAAAGCCGG
>CAZDRW010000718.1:0-1942 GCA_964507555.1 uncultured Desulfarculaceae bacterium | reverse complement strand
TTGCGGTGAATCTTACCGCACTTTTGCAGACGGAAAAGCCTGAACGCATCCTGGGCTTTACCAAGGACATAGACGGCGCTGTGGCCCGGGCCACGGATTTGATTCAACGCATGCTGGCCTTTGGGCGAAAGCTGGAGCCAAAGTTAGAGCTGGCCGACCTTAATCAAGTGGCCAAGCAGTCGCTTAAACTCCTGGAACGCACCATTCCCAAGATGATTATGATCGAGACTGATTTGGCACCCGATCTAATGCCGATAAAGGGCGACCCCAACCAGCTGGAGCAGATCATTATTAATCTGGCCAACAACGCAGCCGATGCCATGCCCCAGGGAGGAAGTCTGTTTATCCAGACGGAAAATGAAATCTTGGATCAAGTCTATTGCCAACAGCATCTTGGCTCAAAGCCCGGAGAATATGTTTGCTTCACCATTTCCGATACGGGCCACGGCATGGATAAGGAGATCCTTTCAAAGATATTCGATCCCTTTTTCACCACCAAAGAAGTGGGGCAGGGCTCAGGCTTGGGACTCTCCATCGTCTATGGCATAGCGCAATCTCATGGCGGGCACTTGAGTTGCTATTCCGAAAAAGGAGTGGGCTCCACCTTTAAGATTCATCTGCCGGTATCAAAAGAACAGGCGCTCGAATCGCAAATAACCAGTGAAGTCCTGCCAGAAGTTGTAGGCGGAGACGAAACAATATTGGTTGTGGACGACGAGGCGGTGATATTGGAAGTGGTCCAGGAGGCATTGAGGTTTTTCGGCTATACAGTGATCACCGCCCAAAGCGGCGAAGAGGCGTTACAAATCCACTCCGAACGATCAGAGCCCATTGATCTGACTATTATGGATATAGGCATGCCCGGCATGGGCGGTATAAAATGCCTGCGGGAACTCAAGGCGCGTCAACCGGATGCTAAAGTGCTGGTGGCCAGCGGGTACAGTCTTAATGGGCGCCTCAAAGACATACGCAGCCAAGGCGCGGCCGGATTTTTAGCCAAACCATACAGAACCGAAGAGCTTTTGACGGCGGTGCGCAACGTTTTTAACGGCTGAGAACGCCCCGCCTTGAGCAGCGGCCTTGTCTGCCGTCATGAAGCGAATGCCTGCGAGAAAAGATGCCTTTGGGCGATGAGCAAAAACCAAACGCCGAAACCGCCGGCCGCCGGCAGGTTCTGCCAAACGAGCAGGCCATTTCTGATAAGCTGACCGAATCCATATCGGAACAATCCGCAGAGCAGGTTCAAGGGACAATTTCCGTGCCCGGCGTCAAGCGGGTTTTGTTGGGCGGCGTTTTCTGGCGCATCCTAATAATCGAATTAATCCTGCTGGCGGTTTCTCTGGCTGTGCGCGCTTGGACGGGGGATGTCGGCGGCTGGGAACTGTTCTGGTATGCGGTGCGCATCATGCTCCTGGTCGCCGTGATCATACTGTTCATGTGGCTCACCCTGAGCGCATTTCTTAAAGAGCGCATTATCGATCCCCTGGAAGCCATAACCCGGGCAAACCAGCTTTTAAAACAGGATAACGCCGCCGGTCGCCAGGTGGAACTGCCTGCCAGGACGCCGCGCGAGATAAAAGACATCGCCGCCAGCCGCGAAGGCATGGTTGCCACCATCTTGCGCATCTCCGAGGAGAGGCTGCGCTTGGTGGATTTCATAAGGAAAACCTTTGGCCGCTATCTATCAGACAAGGTGGTGGACGAGATACTGTCCTCGCCCCAGGGACCCCGCCTGGGCGGCCGGCGCCAAGAGGTCACCATTCTCATGTCAGACCTTCGCGGATTTACCAGCATGTCGGCCGAGCGTGCCCCCGAGGAGATGGTGGCTTTGCTTAACCGCTATCTGGCGGATATGAGCAAGGTCATTTTGTCCTATGACGGCGTTATAGACGAGTTCATCGGCGACGCCATTTTAGCGGTGTTTGGGATACCCGAACCCAAA
>CAZDRW010000717.1:0-1943 GCA_964507555.1 uncultured Desulfarculaceae bacterium | reverse complement strand
GATTCCTAAGTCCAGTATTGGCGCACCAGGTCCAGCACTTGATGGGCCGTGATGGTGCGCAGGGAAACGCAGTGCGCGCCCAGGTATTCGGCCATGGCGCGGCACAGGTTTATCTCGTGGTGATGGCCCACGTCGGTATCCACCACCACGTAGCGCGCCCGGCGGTCGAGCGCCATGCGCTGGGCCAGGTTCAGCACCTCGCGGTCCGCGTAGCCGCCGTCGCCCCAGCCGTCGCCCCAGCCGCCGCCCTTGTGCCCGGCCGGCTGGTTGAGGAACTCGGCCGTGGCCGCGGCCAAGGGCACGTTGGGCCGGCCGTCGGTGAGGATGATCGCCAGGGGATTAAGCTTGGGGTCCTGGGCCAACTCGCGTTCCAGGATGCCCGCCAGCGTAACCAGACCCGAGGCCAGGGGCGTCTTGCCGCCGGTGGGCAATTCGGCCAGCATGCGGCGGGCCACCTCCACGCTGCTGGTGGGCGGCAAAAGCTCGCGGGCGTTTAATCCGCCGAAGACCACCAGGCCCACCCGGTCGCGTTTTTGGTAGGCCTCGGTCAGAAGCCCCAGCACCGCGGATTTGGTCTCGCGCATGCGCGCCGCTGCGTTCATGGAGCCCGAGGCGTCCACGCAGAAAATTATGAGACGCCCGCGCTTGGCCGCGCGCACCTTCTCGCGGATGTCGGGCCGGCGCACCAAAAGCATGGGGCCGCCCTCTTGCAGCGCACGGCGTTGGATCTGGTGCGGCGCCGCCGCGCGCAAGGTTGCGTCGAAGGCCAAAGAGCGCCCCAGGCGCTGGCTGGAGGCCCGCATGTAGCGGCCCCGGTTGCCGTTGGTCTGGCGGGCGTTGCGGCGACCCGCCTGCTTGAGGCTGGTGCCTTCGCGGGCGGGTAGCCTGGTGGCCACCGGTTTCACCGCCGCGGGCGGCAGGATGTAGAGGGTGCGCTCGCCGCCCTCGCCCTCGCCCTCGCCGCCGGTCTCCTCCACCCGGGCTACCCGCAGAACCCGGGGCTCTGCTTCGCCTGCCTGGGGCGGCGGCCCGTTTTTAAGACGCACCGCCGGCGCACCCGGGGCTGGGGCTTTTTCCCTGGAGCGGTGGCCGAAGGCCAGGGGAGCCATCTCCTCCACCAAATCCGGGCCGGCTTCTTCCAGGCCGCGCCAGGCGGCCAAGGCGCGGGCGGCCCGCACGCAGGCGATCTCCCCGCGCGATCCCTGGGACCCCGCTTGCGCGGCCAGCCAGGCGGCCAATGCCCTGGCCTGGGGCGCAACCCTGATATTTTCCAAGCGCTTCCGCGCCTCGCTAAGCCGCGTGCGCAGGTCGTCCTGGGCGGCTGACCAGGCTATCTGAAACCCCAGGGGGTCGGCCTCGTAGGCCAGGCGGCGGGTGATGATCAGGCGCCTGAGCAAGGGATCGCTTTCGCCGGCTACCTCCACGCACAGGCCGAAGCGGTCCATGAGCTGCGGCCCCAGGGGGCCTTCCTCGGGATTCATGGAGGCCACCAGGGCGAACTGGGAGGGATGAGCGTAGGAAACCCCCTCGCGCTCCACCCGGTTCCATCCCGAGGTGGCCGCGTCCAGCACCAGGTAGGCGATGTGCGGGGGCAAGAGGTTGACCTCGTCCACGTAGAGCACACCCTGGTGGGCGCTGGCCAAAAGCCCGGGCATGAACTTGAGGCTGCCTTTTTGGATGGCGGCCTGGATGTCCAGGGAACCCGCCACCCGGTCCTCGGTGGCGCCCAGGGGCAGGTCCACGAAGGGCGTGGGCCTAGTCTCCGCCATAAGGGCGCCGGTGAACTCCCCGCATTGGGGGCAAAGCGGGCCCTGGGGCGCGCAGCCGATCTTGCAGCCGCTTACTGTCCGCACCGGCGGCAATAATTCGGCCATGCCCCTGGCTGCGGTGGATTTGGCGGTGCCTTTTTCACCGCGCAAGAGCACTCCGCCCAGATTTAGGTC
>CAZDRW010000716.1:0-1947 GCA_964507555.1 uncultured Desulfarculaceae bacterium | reverse complement strand
TGTATGGCAAAGAGGCCCAAGCCATGGGCCGGAGCAATCCAGCTGTGGTCAAGCTGTTGGTGGACATCAAGAATCCCCACCTCAGGCTGCACGAATCGGCCAAGATGATAAGCAGCGCCTGGCAGCAGAACCATCCGGGACTGGCGCTTACCCTGGCGGCGCGCATGGATGATCACCGCCGCTGGGCCGGGAGCCTGGCCAATTCCCTCCTGGCCCAAAGCGACATCACGGTGCAGACCGACCCCACCAAGTGCGCCTTTGGCAAGTGGCTGGCGGGCGACGAGGCCAAGGGGCTCATGGAGAAATGGCCGGAGTTCAAAGCCCTGATGGCCGCAGTGATGGTGCAACACGACAAGCTGCACGAAAGCGCCAAGGAGATAAAGGCCTCAGCGCTGCCCGAGGAGCGCCGGCAAATATACGAAAAAAAGACCCTGCCCGAACTGGCCGCGGTGGGATCGTTGTTCGGCAAGGTCCAGGGCATGGAAAAGGCGCTGGACCAGGCCCAGCAAAAGGCCATGGAGGTGTTTGACAAGAAAACCCTGCCCGCCCTGGCCGACACCCAAGCCAGGCTAAAAGAGATCATAAGCAACCTTTCCCAGGCCGAGGCCGAGGCCCAAGGCTCCATGCAAAACGTGGCCACGTGGTCGGAATACGCCTCAATGGCGGCGGCGGCCGCCGGGGTGCTGATCGGCGTGCTGCTGGCGTTTTTCATTACCCGGGCCATTACCAAGCCCATAGACATGGTGGTGGACGGCTTGTCGGCCGGAGCCGACCAGGTGGCCGCCGCCTCCAACCAGGTCTCCGATTCCAGCCAGAGCCTGGCCGAGGGATCATCCGAACAGGCCGCCGCCCTGGAGGAGACATCTTCGGCTTTGGAGGAGATGTCCTCCATGTCCCAGCAGAACACCGACAACGCCAAGCAGGCCGACCAGTTGATGAAGGATGCCGTGGGCGTGGTGGGTAGAGCCAACCAGTCCATGAAGGAACTGAAAGAGGCCATGGCCAGGATAGACGCGGCCAGCGGCGAAACCGCCAAGATCATCAAGACCATTGACGAGATCGCCTTCCAGACCAATTTGCTGGCCTTGAACGCGGCGGTGGAGGCGGCCCGGGCCGGCGAGGCCGGGGCGGGTTTCGCGGTGGTGGCCGACGAGGTTAGGAGCCTGGCCATGCGCGCGGCCGAAGCGGCCAAGAACACCCAGGGCCTAATCGAAGGCAATATCCAGAACATCAAGCAGGGATCGGATATTGTCTCCAGCACCGACCAAGCCTTCAGCAAGGTGGAGGAGTCTGCCCAGAAAGTGGCCGAGCTGGTGGCGGAGATTGCCGCCGCCTCCTCGGAGCAGAGTCAGGGAATCGTCCAGATAAACAAGGCTACTTTGGAAATGGACAAGGTCACCCAGCAGGTGGCCTCCAACGCCGAGGAGTCGGCGGCGGCCTCGGAGGAGCTCTCCGCTCAAGCCGTATCCATGCAGGATCTGGTTTCGGGTTTGGTTGAGCTGGTGGAGGGCGGCAACGGAGCCAATGGTTCCAACGGAAGCAAAAAAGGCCATTCCCAAAAGCGCCACAAGAAGCTGCTTCCCGGGCACACGCCCGATGATTGGGAAGATGATTTCAGCTCGGCCAGAAGCTGATCGCCAAGGTTTCCGCGCTTGATATAGGCCAATAAAAGCCAGACGCTCCCGTCCCTTTCATGGCGGGAGCGCCTGGCTTTAGGCGCTCCAGGCTTTGAGGCCCAGGCAGGGCATTATAAGCAAAACAAACAAAGTTCAACAGAAAAACTTAAAAGACGTGGCGCGGGCCATGTCCAAGAAAAACAATCATTTAAGGTGCTTATCTGTCTCGTCATGCGAGAGGGCTTGGCAAGGCGAAAAAAGCGCATTAGCCAAAAATATTTATTGACTTAGATAGGCCTTATGGCTTAGATTCGGGGTTTAGCGCCGGTTG
>CAZDRW010000715.1:0-1949 GCA_964507555.1 uncultured Desulfarculaceae bacterium | reverse complement strand
TGCTGCGCTTAAACACCTCCGCGTAGTTACCCATCATCTGCTCCTTTCGCTGAACCTGTTGGCAAGGTTCTCAGGGGCGTATCGCTGCGGTCCGCAGTTCTACTATTGCCCCGTATAGACTTGCACCATGTTTCAGTACCCCAGATCGGCGAGGGTTTTGACCAGGCCTTTGACGGCGTTTGCGCTGTTGTCGAGGAGTGATTTTTCTTCAGGAGTGAGCTTGATCTCGATGATCTGTTTGACGCCGCCTTGACCCAATTTCACCGGCACCCCGATATAGAGGTCGTTGTAGCCGTACTGGCCCTGCAGATAAACCGCGCAGGGCAGCACCTTGTTCTTGTCCTTGAGGATGGCCGCAGCCATCTCCACCGCCGAAGACGCGGGCGCATAAAACGCGCTGCCGGTTTTGAGAAGTCCCACGATCTCGGCCCCGCCGTTGGCCGTGCGGTCGCAAAGCGCCTTGATTTTATCGGCCGGCAAGAGCTCGGTGATGGGGATGCCCGCCACCGTGCTGAAGCGCGGCAGCGGCACCATGGTGTCGCCGTGGCCGCCCAGCACAAAGGCGTGGGTGCTCTCCACGCTTACATCCAGCGCCTCGGAAATAAAGAAACGGAAGCGGGCCGAGTCCAGGACGCCTGCCATGCCGATCACCCGCTCCGGCGGGAAACCGGAGGCCTTCAAGGCCACGTGGCACATGGCGTCCAGGGGGTTGGACACGATGATGATCACCGCCTGGGGCGAGAGCTTGGCCGCCGCCTTCACCACCGTCTGCACGATGCCCGCGTTGGTCTTGATCAGATCGTCGCGGCTCATGCCGGGCTTGCGCGCGATGCCCGCGGTCACGATGATGATGTCCGAGTCCTTGGTGGCCGCGTAGTCGTTGGTCCCCAAGATGCCCGCATCGTGCTTTTCCACCGGCGCGGCCTCGCAGAGATCAAGGCCCTTGCCCTGGGGCAGGCCCTCCACCACGTCCACCAGCACCACGTCGGCCAATTCCTTTTCCGCCGCCCGCTGCGCGCAGGTCGCCCCCACGTTGCCGGCCCCGATCACCGTTATCTTTTGAAGCATCTCTTGCCTCCTTATCGCCGTTCCTTATGGTTTAGAATCTTCTTTCAATGAGTGCGCGTTTGATGCCCGCGATGGCCTTGGTCGGATTCAGATTCTTGGGGCAGGCCTCCACGCAATTCAAAATCGTATGGCAGCGGAAAACTCCGTGGCGGTCTTCCAAAAGCCCCAGGCGCTCCTCCGCGCCCTCGTCCCGGCTATCAGACACAAAGCGCCATACATTCAAAAGCGCGCTGGGCCCCAAATACTTGGGGTCGGCCCAATACGAGGGACACGAGCTGGAGCAGCAGGCGCAGAGGATGCACTCGTAAAGCCCGTCCAGCTTCTTGCGCTCCTCCGGGCTCTGCAAACGCTCCAATAAAGGCGCCGGCGTCTTGGTGATCAGATAGGGCTTCACCAAAAAGTACTTGTCCAAAAAGTCCGAGATGTCCACCACCAGGTCGCGCACCAAGGGCAGGCCGGGCAAGGGCTGGATCACCAGCTTCCCGTTCTTGGCCACCTCCTCGATGTGGGTCACGCAGGAGAGCATGTTTACCCCGCCCACGTTAAGCCCGTCCGAGCCGCACACGCCCTCGCGGCAGGACCGCCGGTAAGCCAAGCTGCCGTCCTGCTCCCAGCGGATCTGATTCAAGCCGTCCAATATCATCATGCCCGGCTTGGTGATCTTCACCTCGAAATCCTCATAATAAGGATCGCCCTTGGCCGGGTCATACCGCAAAACCGTAAAGGTCACGCTCTGCATTTTGAATTCCTTTAAGTCAGTTTCCGGGGGAACAACTTTCTTGGGAGAAAGTTTTTCCCCCGGACCCCCATTTCAAAGAACATTAAATTTTGGCCTTGTATCTTTTAAACCCCTCGCCAGTTTAGGAGGGGGTCCGGGGGAA
>CAZDRW010000714.1:0-1957 GCA_964507555.1 uncultured Desulfarculaceae bacterium | reverse complement strand
AGCGGGGCGAGAATCCGCCTCCCCGCTATGAATACCTGGTCAAGAGAAAAGAAGGCAAAAAGCGCTGGGTGGAGGTCAGCGCCTCGGTCATCACCGACGCCAAAGGCAAGGTTTTCACCGTGGCCCAACTCCTGGACATCACCGAGCGTAAGCAGGTCGAGGCGGCGCTCAAGCAGAGCGAAAGCCGCTACCGCGCCCTGGTAGAGCACTCTCATGCCGGCATCGGGCTTCTCGATGACAGTTTCTGCTTCAACTATGTCAACGACGAGCTGTGCAAGATGTCGGGCTACTCCCGCGACGAACTCCTGGGAATGGACGGCAGAACCTTGGTGGCCGCCGAAAGCGTTCAGACGCTTACGGACAACTTCCGGGCCCGCCGGCGGGGTGAGCCGGCGCCGGAACGCTACGATGTCGTGGGGGTGCGCAAGGACGGCGAGAGACGCTGGGTGGAGATCAGCTCCTCGGTCATCACCGATTCCAAGGGCGTCGTCTGCACCATTTCCCAGTTCCTTGACATCACCGAGCGCAAGCTCGCCGATGAGGCGCTCAGGCAGAGCGAGAGCCGCTACCGCGCCTTGGTGGAGCACTCCCACGCCGGCATAATCCTAATTGACGACGGTTTCCGCTTTTCCTATGTCAACGACGAGTTTTGCCGGATACTGGGTTATACCCAGGAGGAGCTCCTGGGCCAAGATTTTAGGCAATACCTGGCCGAGGAGACCGCGCATATACCGGCGGAGCACTACCTGGCCAGGCGGCGGGGCGAAGACCCTCCCAACCGCTACGAGTTCATGGCAACGCGTAAAGACGGCGAGAAGCGTTGGCTGGAGACCAGCTCGTCGGTCATCACCGATTCCAAGGGCCGAACCCAGACCATTGCCCAACTCCTGGACATCACCGAGCGCAAGAGAGCCGAGGAGGCGCTCCGCCAAAGCGAGGAGCGCTTCCGGGCCAGTTTTGATTCGGCCTTCCAGTTCAGCGGCCTGCTTTCGCCGGAAGGAATGATACTGGAGGGCAACCAGGCCTCGCTGGATTTCGTCGGCGTGAGCCTGGAGGATGTACTGGGGATGCCGTTCTGGAAGGCCAAATGGTGGCAGAGCGATCAGGTCGGACAGGCGCGTGTCAAGGACGCCATCCGCCGGGCCGCGGCCGGCGAGTTCATGCGTTTTGAAGCGGAGCACATTGGGGTAGGCAATCGTAAAATCATCATGGACTTTTCGATCAAACCGGTGCTCGGCCCCGAAGGCGAGGTGACAATGCTGCTGGCGGAGGGATTCGACATCACCGACCGCATAAGGGCCGAGGAGGCGTTGCGCGAGAGCGAGGAGAAATTCCGCCAGGTCATCCAGGCCACCCCCATGGGCGTCCACATGTACGAGCTTAATGAACGGGACCGCCTGGTCTTTATGGGCGCCAACCCGGCGGCCGACCACATGCTGGGGATCAAGCACGACGAGCTGGTCGGCCTGGACCTAGAGGAGGCCTTACCCGGGCTCATGGGTACGCAGGTTCCAAACAGCTACCGCGAAGTAGCTGCCAAAGGGGGCAATTGGTACGCCGAAGTCATTGACTACCAGGACGAGCGGATGAGCGGATCCTTTGAGGTGTACGCTTTCCAGACCGCGCCGGGCAAGCTAACCGCCATGTTCCAGGACATCACCGGGCGTAAAAAGGCTGAAAGAGACAAGGCGCGGCTTGAATCCCAGCTCAGGCAATCCCAGAAGATGGAGGCCCTCGGCACCCTGAGCGGCGGTATCGCCCATGACTTCAACAACATCCTGGGCGCCATCCTGGGCACGGCCGAGGCCTCGCTTTTAAAAGGCAATGACTTCGATTCGCTTGCAGTCAACATGGGCAACATCCGGGACATGACCATCAGGGGCCGCGATCTGGTGCACCGGCTTATGGCATTCTCGCGCCAGGACGAACAGGCCGTGCGCACCCTGGATCTGGCCGA
>CAZDRW010000713.1:0-1961 GCA_964507555.1 uncultured Desulfarculaceae bacterium | reverse complement strand
ATGATGGCCCTGTTCAGCTTGGCTGGCATACCGCCCACGGTGGGCTTCACCGGCAAGTTCCTGGTATTCGCCGGCGCCATGCAACAAGGGTATTTCTGGCTGGTCCTGGTGGGGATGATCAACGCCACCATAAGCCTCTATTATTATCTCATGGTCATTAAGGCGGCCTACCTTCTCAAACCGGAAAAGGAACTGCCGCCTCTGCATATCTCCATGCCTATACGCCTTTTGAACTATCTGCTGATCGCTGCCATGGTATTTCTGGGCATTTTCCCGGGCGGCTTCCTGGATCTAGCCCAGGCAGCGGTACGCGGCATGGTGGGAGGCGTTTGATTATGTGGCGAGCAGCCGCCTCAGATCAAAGGGGACGTTCCCGCAGCCGCCCCAAGGCGCCGCCCACACCCTTGGGCCCCACCCGCTTGACCTTGTGCAGCCACCCGCAATGCAAAAAGGCCCATGCGCTTAGAGCCGCGCTTAATAAGGAAGCACACGCTCTCGAGATAAGTGTGCAGATGGCGGAGGCCCCCACTCTCTGCCGCGGCTCTTGTGATCAGGGCCCTTATGTGGGCTTGCCCAGCCTCGGCCTTTTCTACCACGACGTGCAAACGCGGGAGGCGGCGGAGCTGGTGACGGAAACCTGTCTGTCCGGGCGGCTCTTGTTCCAGCGCCTCTTGATATCGCCGCTCTCGGTAACCGACGGCCGGATCTACTATTCGCGCGAGGAAGGCGTGCTGGTGCTTTTGGAGCAAGAGCGCTGCCCCTTGGAGGCCGCGGCTTACCTGTTCCGCTTCAACGCGGGCCAATCCTGCGGCAAGTGCACACCTTGCCGTCTGGGGGTGCCCAATGTGGAAAATATCCTGCGCCGCTTGGAAAACGGCGGCGCCGATGAAGACGACCCCAAGTTGCTTGGCTCGCTACTCGGCATCATGTCCCGCGATTCATATTGCGAATTCGCCGATAAGGTTACTGCGCCTCTGCGCCTGCTTTGGGAGGTTGCTCCCGACATGATTATGCAGCATTTAGCTGATGGCTGCCCCCGGGCCCATTCAGGTTTGGGCCGACTGGGCAAAGAGGGGGCGTGATGGCAAAATACCAAGTCACGCTTTCTATCGACGGCCAAAGAGTAATAGTGCCGGCGGGGTCCACCTTGCTGGACGCGGCGCGCAAGGCTGGATCCCGCATTCCGACCTTGTGCCATCACGACCGCTTTCCGCCCGGTGAGGCGTGCCGCTTGTGCGTGGTCGAAGTGGTGGGAGAACCCAGGCCGGTGGCCGCCTGCGCGTTCCTGGTGCGCGACGATCTTGAAGTCCACACTCTCACCCGCGAACTCAATGCAGAGCGCAAGGCCATGCTGCGCCTGATTCTGGCCGACCACTACGGCGACTGCATCGCTCCCTGTTCCTTGCGCTGCCCGGCCAATATAGACATTCAAGGATACATAGCGCTCATCGCCCGCGGCTTCTATCTGGAGGCCACCCAACTTATCAGACGCTCCAATCCCTTGCCGCTAACCTGCGGCCGGGTCTGCCCTCACCCATGCGAATCCCAATGCCGCCGGGGCAGAGTCGACGAACCCATCAACATTAACCACCTTAAACGGTTCGCCTCAGATATAGCCTATCGCGACCTTGACCAGCTGAATCCCCCACCCGCACAAAAGACGGGCAAAAGCGTGGCCATTTTGGGCGGGGGCCCCGCCGGTTTATCGGCCGCCTATTTTCTCGCCCTGCAGGGACATAAACCGGTTATCTATGAGGCCAACACCCAACTGGGCGGCATGCTGCGCTACGGCATCCCTGAATACAGGCTGCCCAAGCACATATTGGACCGCGAAATTGAGGCGATCCTGCGCGCGGGCGTGGAGGCCCACACCGGCCAGGTGTGGGGAAGGGATTTCCAGCTGTCCGAACTACAGCGCTCCTATGACGCCTTGTTCCTGGCAACCGGCGCCGCGGTCAACC
>CAZDRW010000712.1:0-1967 GCA_964507555.1 uncultured Desulfarculaceae bacterium | reverse complement strand
TCACCGAGGTGACCGCGTCGTGCCGCATCTCCTGGACAAAAGCCCCGCCATGGGCGCCCCGACTTACCTCCACCAACCCTGACTTTTTAAGATCCCAAATCGCTTCTCTGACGATTATCCGGCTGGTGCCGAAGGTTTCGGCCAACTCCCTTTCGTTGGGAAGCCTCTGACCAGGCTGGTATTCCCCGTTGAAGATGGATTTACGCAGTTGGCGTGACACCTGCAGGAAGCGGCGGGATTTGTCGATGGGCTTGAATGTCATAACAAGGACCTTTCCCTTACAGAAACACCAACTATCTTGCGAAAGGGTTACGTATTGATACGGAACTTTTCAGGGCGATAGCCTCTCCGCCCCCGCGGGGGGGAAGACAATTGCGCGATAAGCCGTACCGCGCCGTTGGCAAGTAGGCGCCCCGGCGGGCCGGCTGGTTTGCTCCAGCCGGCCCGCACCGGGGCGCGTGCCTTATTCCGAACCTTTGGGGATCTTGATCCCCTGCTCCTTATAGTATTTGGCCGCCCCCGGGTGCAGTTGCATGCCGCCGCTACGCACCGCGTATTCCATGGACAGGTGCTTGAGCCAGGGGTGGGTTTTTATGTTTTTCTTGGCCTGCTCCCAGAACAACTTGGTGAGTTTGTAGGCGGTATCGTTATCCATCTTTTTATTCACGGATACGCCCACGATAGAGCCCAGGGTGTAAATGACTTGCTTGTTGTCCACCCCTTTGCCATAGATGCCGACGGGAATGATGCCTACCTCGCGGCCGGTTTTGGTAGTCGTCTTGATCGCCGCCGGATTGGCCTGATACTCTTTTTCCGTCAAGCCCAGAAGGTGCAGCTTGGAGGTCAAGGCCAGTTGTTCCACCTGAGGGAAGGGCGCGATGCCGCCGGCCACTAAAACGTCGAACTGACGGTCCTGGAAACCCTGGAAGGCAGAGGACCAGCTGCCCTTGACGTTGTCGAAGTCCTTGTTGGGTTTCATGCCGGTGGTCGCTTCCACCCATTCCCGGGCTGCGTTCCAGGCCCCGCCGCCGGGAGGGCCCAGGAAGACCCGCTTGCCCTTGATGTCTTTAAGCTCTTTGATCCCGGCGTCGGCATAAGTCACAAAATGGTATTGGCCGTAGGGGAACCAGAAAAGAAGCCTTAGATTTTTGGACAACGCCGGCGCGTCCTTCAACTTCTTATACATGGCCTTCTGGTTCTTCATGAAAAAATAGATATTCGGGTTGGTCATGCACATGTCGATCTTTCCTTTGGCCAGATCGATCATATGTTTGGTGGCGGCTCCCGTGGCATCTACTTTAATCTGCAGCTTGTCCTGCGCCTGGTTGATCATGGTGGCCATGGTGGTCATGGTCAGATAGGCCGACGAGCCCGGAGCAATGGTGGCCATCTTGAGTGTCTTGGCCGCTTGGGCCGTGGTGGCCATGGCCAGGAGCAAGGCTCCGGTCAAGACCCCTCGCCAGATATGTTTCTTAATCATGCTGCCCCTCCTTGTAGGTTTGAATTGATGGGTGTTGCAGCCTACGAATGGCCTGCAAGTTCAATATCAGACATCCCGCCAGCAGCCCGCCTCCCGCCAGTCCGGAAGGCACTCCCGGAACGATCAACAAAACCGCCGCCAACAGCCGCGCCGCACGCTGCCATAGGGGCAATTTGTTCCATTCCCAGCCCCCCAGCCCGGTGGCTATCCCCCAGGTGGATACAATGAAAATGAATAGGGCCCAGGACAGACCGAGGACGCTGAAATCGCCCACGATCAGCAACAAATCTGGGTGGAAAACGAACAAATAGGGGATGATGAATCCGGCTATGGCCAGGCGGGTGGCCTGTAAGCCGGTCTCCATGGGATTGGCGCCGGCGATGGGGGCGGCGGCAAAGGCAGCCAAGGCCACCGGTGGAGTGACCACGCTGAGGACGCCGAAATACACCACAAACAAGTGAGCCGCCATCAAGGAAAGCCCCAGCTG
>CAZDRW010000711.1:0-1969 GCA_964507555.1 uncultured Desulfarculaceae bacterium | reverse complement strand
CGATGATTATTCAGATGACAAAACCTGGTCGCAAAAAATTTGGGGTTGGAAGTCCATCGCCAGCAGCGATCCCACGGCGGACAAACCAGACGCCCGCTCTTATCACGCCATGGCCTACGACCCGGTCAATAGAATATTCACCATGTGCGGCGGCCTGGGAAAAATAAGCACCCAATGGAACTATCTCAAGGATGTATGGCAATGGACAGGCTCTGATAATTCGTATTGGAAAAGGCTAGGCAAGACCCTGCCCAGGCCGCGCTTTCGCCACAAAATTGTCTTTGACTATGTCCACAACAAACTGATTTTGTTTGGCGGTCAAACCACGATTGGCCCACCGCATGACTCTCCCATGAAAATATTGGAGGGTGATAGCGGCTCGGCTGAATGGAAAGACCTGCGGCCCGCCACCATGCCGCCGGCTGAGTTGTGCAGTTTTGCCATGGCCTCCGACAAAGACCTAAAAAGGGTGGTGATCTTCGGCGGCTTTGAAAACGCACACAATGACGTATTGCAAGACGACACCTGGGTTTGGGACGGAACCAGTTGGGCCAAGGTGATCCCGCCGATAAAGCCGTCGCCCCGCTCGGGATGCGCCATGGTCTATGATCCGGTGGATCAGCAGTTCGTGCTTTTCGGCGGCAAGACCGCGCAGGGCGCCAGCGATGAGACCTGGATATTCCGGCTGGCCGCCACCCGCTATGTGGACCCCGCCAACTTGCAAGGCGCAGACCAGGGCGCCTGCATCGATAAGGCAAGGCCATGCAGAACCGTTAACTACGCCATCCGGCGCGCGGTGCCTGGCGATGAAATACTCCTGGCCGCGGGAGACTACAATACACAAAACCAGGACATTGGCACCGAAAAGCAGGTGGTTAACATCTTTAAGAGCGTCTCGCTCAAGGGCGGCTACGACAGCGCCTTCGCAAATGTGACGGGAAAGAGCTACATCACCGGATCACGCGCTGCGCGCTGCGTCAAAACAGATTACGATGTGGATGTCTCCTTGAGCGACTTGGTCCTGACCGGTGGCCAGGAGTCTGTGGGTGGCGGACTTTTCAGCCAGGGAGGGCAAAAAGGATCAAACATCAAGCTTAAAAACCTGACCATCAGCGGCAACAAAGCCGTGGCCGGCGGCGGGATATATCTGGCTCCCAAAGTAATCATGTATCTGGAGAAGTGTTCGCTCACAGCCAACCAGGCTACCAATGGCGGCGGTATCTACAACAATAGGGGCGAATTGGTTTTATACTCCTGCCAAATCATTCTTAACCAGGCGAATCCCCCTAGCAATGGACCTGGCTATGGCTATGGCGGCGGCATCAGCCAAGACCAAGGCAGGCTGACCATCACCATGTGTTCCATCAACAGCAATGAAGCGGATTACGGGGGCGGCATCTATACGTTTTATGTTGATACCAACCCCCGGGTCGAGCAGCCCCCGCCGCTGGTGGAGATGAACAGCAGCACCGTGGCCTTGAACCGGGCGGCCAAGATGGGCGGCGGCATTTATATAAAATATGGCAAATGGAAGATCAACGGCTGCACCATCGCCGGAAATATTACCGATGAACACGCTACGGATGAGGGCGGCGGCCTTTACAACCATCAAGGATTGGTGGAGATGTGCAACACCATCCTGGCGCTCAACAAGTCGCCATCCGGACGAAACTGCCGCGGCAAGATTCAATCCCTGGACTACAACCTGATCGGCCAAACCAAAGGCTGCGACGCCGCTTGGGCGGCGCACGACATCCAGGGACCGGGCGACGCCGTGGTCGATCCCAAGCTGGAACCCTTTGATAAAACCTGGGGCGGTTATCCCTTAAAAATTGACAGCCCGGCCATTAACAAAGCCAATCCCGCCCAGCCCGGTCAAGCCGTAAATGGCGGTTGAAAAGCGTGACGGAGAATATGGCGGTTGAAAAGCGTGGCACACCGATTCAGTTTTCTTCGGGAGTGTCCTGTC
>CAZDRW010000710.1:0-1970 GCA_964507555.1 uncultured Desulfarculaceae bacterium | reverse complement strand
AAAACCTGGTGGGCGCCTTCCATTCCCAGCTCATCGAGGTGATGGGCGCCATGGGCATCCGCGAGGTGCGACGCCTGCGCGGCGAGGTGGGCCGGGCCATGCTGTTCGAGGATCTGGAGCGCAATATCTTCGCCCCCATCTTCGGCGAGCGCTTGTTGAAACCCGGCCAAAAAGCGCCGAGACCCAGCGAGGTGGATCTGACGGGCGAGAGCTTCGCGCCGAACCGGGAGCTGGTCAAGCCGGCGCCCTCGCGCTACCGCAACGCCCTCAATAAATTCAAGGCGGTGCGGACCACGGCCTGCGTGGCCTGCGGCAAGTGCGCGGAGGTCTGCCAGTACGGGGTGCACCGCATGGTGGCGGGCCGCATGCTGGCGCCGCTGTCCAAGAATTGCCGCGGCGAGGCCCATTGCCGCGAGATCGGCGCATTTTGCGGTGAGGCTTGCCCCGAAAGCGCCATACGGGTGGGGCCGGACCCCTCCTGGGAGACCTTCGGCGACCCGCGCTGGCCTGCCGAACTCCTGGTAGCCACCTGGCTGCAGGCCGAAACCGGCAAGCCGCCGGAAAACGGCCTGGACTACCGCAAGGGCGCTTCGGGCGGCGGCTTCGACCGCATCGAGATCAAGTTCCCGTCCAACCAGCCGGAGGAGCCTTTCGATCCCGGCGCGGTGGACCTTTCGGTGGAACTCAACCGGCGCATTGACGAGGACCGGCCCCGGGTGAAGATCGGCTTACCGGTTTACGGCGGCGGCATGAGTTTCGGCTCGGTGAGCCAGGCCACCATGGTGGCCAGGGCCATGGCCTACACCGCCCTGGATTCCTTCACCTGCACCGGCGAGGGCGGCTATCCCGATGCCCTCAAGCCCTTCGACGACCATGTGATAACCCAGGTGGCCACGGGCCTGTTCGGGGTCCGCGAGGAGACCATGCAGAGGGTGCGCATCGTCGAGTTCAAGTATGCCCAGGGCGCCAAACCGGGCCTGGGCGGCCACCTCCTGGGCGACAAGGTCACCCCGGCGGTGGCCCGCATGCGCGAGGCCGTGGAAGGCAACGCGTTGTTTTCGCCGTTTCCCTTCCACTCGGTATATTCGGTGGAGGACCACAAGAAGCATGTTGACTGGGTCAAGCAGGTCAACCCCCGCGCGCTGGTATCGGTCAAGGTCTCCACTCCCTCGGACGTGGACATGGTGGCGGTGGGCTCCTATTACGCCGGGGCCCACATCGTGCACCTGGACGGCTCCTACGGCGGCACCGGCGCAGCCCCGGACATCGCCAAGAAGAATATCGCCATGCCCATCGAGTACGCCATCCCCATGGTCCACCGTTTCCTGGAGGCCGAGGGCATCCGGGAGCATGTGACCCTGATCGCCTCGGGCGGTGTCCGCACCGCCTGGGACGTGGCCAAGGCCGTGGCCTTGGGAGCCGACGGCGTGGTCTGCGGCACTGCGGATATGGTGGCCCTGGAGTGCATACGCTGCGCCAATTGCGAATCCGGCCGGGGCTGCCCACGAGGCATCGCCACCACCGATCCCGAACTGTCCGTGCAATATGACGCGGAGTGGGGAGCCCAGCGGGTTATCAATTTGTACCGCTCCTGGGCCATGCAGCTGAGGCATATCCTGTGGCGCTTGGGCCTTAAGAGCATAAATGATCTGGTGGGGCGCAGCGACCTGCTGCAACACCTGGACTATCAGGAACCCACGGCCTAGCCGGCCTTAGCTACGAGAGGAGTAGCAAAAATGTCCAGGCCAGCCCTGAGTCAAAAAGAGATCGCCCACATCAGCCAGGCCATCACGGCCGCCCGCCTGCGCGATAGGGACCGGACCAGGCAGCCGGGCCCGCAGAAGGCCGCCGAAGAGGGCGGCTGCGGCGTGGTGGGCTTCGCGGCTTCGGTGCCGGTGAGCGGCCGGCACATCTTCGAGCCATGCATCCAGATGCACAACCGGGGCAACGGCAAGGGTGGCGGGATCGCC
>CAZDRW010000709.1:0-1974 GCA_964507555.1 uncultured Desulfarculaceae bacterium | reverse complement strand
TTGGCCGGCAAGAAGCTTTGCCTGGTGCCGGAGCTGAACATGGGCCAGATCAGCCGCGAGGTGAAAAGGGTGAACAACGGCCGCACCCAGGTCCACCGCCACAGCAAAATGGACGGCTCCATGATAACCCCGGAGGAATTGCTGGGCCGGCTGCGCGGGCTGGACAAAGGCGCCTAGTGATTGGAGGCGGGGGAAAGGCCTGCGGCCTTAAGCGGTTTCAAGCGAAGAGACAAGGCCCGACCACGGTCGAGGAGTGGTTCGCGGGCCTTGGCGCTGATTAAATGAGCAACAGGTTGGAGTGGCCCTAAGCGGCCGCCTCCAACCAACACATAAAAGGAGTTCCTCACATGCCACCAGTTCATCGCAGCGTGGTTTATGAATGGCTCAGGCATGATAAAAGGTTTCCCCATGTCTGGTGCCCGGGCTGCGGCTTGGGCATCCTGCTGGGGTCCTTGGTGCGCGCTTTAGTGCAAAGCGGGCTGGACAAGAACCGAGTGGTTTTGGTGTCGGGCATCGGCTGCTCGGGGCGTCTGCCGGTTTACGTGGATGTCGGGAGCGTGCACACCACCCACGGCCGGGCGCTTACCTTTGCCACCGGCATCAAGCTGGCCAACCCCGAGCTCACCGTGATAACCGTAATGGGAGATGGCGACGCCACCGCCATCGGCGGCAACCACCTGATCCACGCCGCGCGCCGCAACCTGGACATCAACGCCATCATCGTGAACAACATGACCTACGGCATGACCGGCGGCCAATACAGCCCCACCACTCCCATGGGCGCCAAGGCCACCACCGCCCGCTTCGGCCATATCGAGCCCAGCTTTGACATAAGCGCGCTCAGCGGTACGGCGGGCGCGGCCTTTGTGGCGCGCAGCACGGTGTATCACGTGACCCAGTTGGATAAGATGCTGGAACTCATGCTTGAAAAAAGGGGCTTCAGCCTGGTGGAGGTCTTGAGCCCCTGCCATACCAATTACGGCCGCCAAAACAAGTTGGGATCCCAGGTGGAGATGATGAAGACCTTCAAGGCCCAGGCCGTGCGCCAGGAGCGCTGGGACAAACTCAGCGAAGAACAAAAGCAGGACCGCTTCGCCATCGGGGTGTTGGTGGACAAGGGCCACCCCACCTTCCAGGACCGATACGCCGGGGTGTGCCAAAGGGCCGCCCAAATGCGCGAGGAGGGCAAGCTATGAGCCCGGTCAAGAAACAAACCGCCAAGCCCTCCGCCAAAAACCCCAAGAAGAGCAAACCTCCGTTGGAACGGATGGAAGTGCGCTTGGCCGGCTCCGGCGGCCAAGGCCTGCTTTTGGCCGGCCTGGTCTTAGCCGAAGCCGCCGGCCTTTATGACGGCCGCGAGGTGGCCATGGTGCAGTCCTACGGTCCCGAGGCCCGGGGCGGAGCATCCAAGGCAGAGGTTATAGTTTCCGACCACATCATCGATTATCCTCTATGCACCACGGTGGACCTCCTTTTGGCGCTCAACCAAGAGGCGGCCGACACCTACGCTTGGGACGTGGATCCCTCCGCTTGGGTGGTGGTGGATTCGGATTTGGTCAAGCACGCCCCCACCAGCCTGGCGGTGGCCCTACCTTTCACGGCCACGGCGCGCGACAAGCTAAAGAAAATCATGGTGGCCAATGTGGTGGCCCTCGGCGCCATAAGCGAGTTGACCGGAGTAGTCAGCCTTAAAGCCCTGGAAAAGGCGCTATTGGCCCGGGTGCCGGCCGGAACCGAGGCGCTAAACAAAAAGGCCCTTAGCTTGGGCGCCAAACTGGCCCGCGACCACACGGCCAAGGACCGGCCAGCCCAGCAGGTATTAAGCGCGGCTGACTTTTAAAGGCGTTAGCGAGAGCCTAAAAATCCCGGATAGCCTAATCGCCGACTGCGCGATCCTTAATTGTTGACCGCGCGCCAGACGGCTGGTAAAACTTCCTGACAACTACATAATCAGGAAATAGGCATATTCAATCT
>CAZDRW010000708.1:0-1974 GCA_964507555.1 uncultured Desulfarculaceae bacterium | reverse complement strand
GAGGGCCAACACCGGAGATCTTTTGTGCAGGCCGGCCAAATCGCTGATGGCCAAATTCTGGCCTCCAGTGGCCACCATGACCACCACGCCGAATGCGGCGAAGTTCATGACCATGTAGGCCATTGCGTAGAAGATGGCTGAGGAGTAGCCAAGTTCACTCATGGTGAGAATGCCCATCAGGACATAGCCCGCATGGGCCACCGAACTATAGGCCAGCATGCGTTTAAGGCCTTTTTGCACGATGGCCACCAAATTGCCCAGCGTCATGGAAGCCACGCAGAGAACCATGAGCACATCGATCAAATAAAGGCTGGTGCCGCTGGTAAGGGCGGTAAGCCGGATAAGTAGAGCAACCGCTGCGGCTTTGGAAGCGGTGGCAATAAAAGCCGCCACTTGATTGGCCGCCCCTTGGTAGACATCCGGCGCCCAGAAGTGGAAGGGAAATACGGCCAGCTTGAAGAAGAAGCCGGACAAAGTGAGCATAAGGCCGATCATAGCGGCGGGCTCTTGGATCAAAAGAGGCAGGCGGTCCATGATCTCCGCGAGGTAGGTGCTGTGGGCGATGCCGAAGATATAGCTCATGCCAAAAAGCATCACGCAGGATGCGGTGATGCCAATGAAGAGATATTTAACCCCGGCTTCAACGTCCATTTCGTCGCCGCGTCTTAACGGCACCAGGATATACAAGCTGAAGGAGCTCAGTTCCAGGGCCACATATAAGGTCATGAGTTCCACGGCGCTGATCAGAAGCATCATGCCCAGGCCGCAGGTGGTTAAAAACAGGAAAAAGTCGGCGTGATAACGTAGTTCAACGCCTTCCAGGTCTCGGCAAATGAGAATCACCAGGAAAACCGCCACGGCCAAGATGAGCTTGAATATCTGGCTGAAGAGATCGACGCGATAGGCGGCGAAGAATAGTTCGCCTTCTTGCCCCAGGGCGGCCAACGCCGCCAGCACGCCGAGGCCAGAGAAAATCAGCGCCGTGTTGTGTACCGTTTTCTTGCCAACGATTTTAGGCAGGCAGAGGAAAAACAGCGCCAACGCCATCACCAGATAGATGAATTCGGGCAGAAACAGCATGAGGTCACGGGGCATCATTTAAACAGCTCCACCAGTGGCGCTACGCCGGTTTGGATGGTGTCCAGCATCAGGCGCGGCAAAAGCCCGAACAGCAAAATGGTGCCGGCCAGCATGGCCCGGGGCAATACCATGACCAGGCTCATGTCAGGAGTGGCGGCGAATTTTTGGTTCTTCTCGCCGTAAAAGGTGCGTTGCACCACCCTCAGCATGAACAGCGCGCTAACCACCAAACCCAAAACCGCGGCAATGCCCAGGAGCGGGTAGACCTGGAAGCCGTTGATGAAGACTAAAAGCTCGGCCCAGAAGCTGGCCAGACACGGCACGCCGATACCGGCCAGCGCGGCCAGGATGAAGAAGAAGCTGGCCCGGGGCATTACCTTGGCCATGCCTCCCAGTTCGGGGATGAGCTTGGTGTGGGTCTGGCCGTAGATGTGGCCCACGGTGGAAAAGAAAAGGGCGGTCATGACGCCATGGGCGAACATCTGGAACACCGCGCCGTCCACTCCGCCCAAGGTGCCGGTGGCCAGCCCAAGGCTCACCAAGCCCATGTGACTGACCGATGAGTAGCCGATGACGTATTTGAGGTCGGTCTGGGCCAGGCCCACGAAAGCGCCGTAGACGATTCCCACCGTGGCCAAGGTCGCCATGAGCGGCGACCATTCCATGAGCCCCTGGGGGCACAAGGTCATGCCCACCCGCAGGACGCCATAGGCGCCAAGCTTCATGAGCACGCCCGCGTGAATCATGGAAACCGCGGTGGGGGCGGCCACGTGTCCCACCGGGGACCAGGTGTGGAAGGGCCAGAGGCCGGCCAGGACGCCGAAACCGAAGAGGAACAATAAAAACCCGAAGCTCTGCACGGCGGGAGGAAGACCGGCGCGGGCGATCTCAAAC
>CAZDRW010000707.1:0-1979 GCA_964507555.1 uncultured Desulfarculaceae bacterium | reverse complement strand
CGCAGCGTCAGCTCCTGCCTCACCCTGGCGGTGGAGGCCCACCAGCGCGAGGTGGTGACCATCGAGGGTCTGGCTCCCGCCGGCGACCGCCTGCACCCCCTGCAAGAGGCCTTCATCGAAAAGGGCGCGGTGCAATGCGGGTTCTGCACCGCCGGCATGATCCTTTCGGCCAAGTCGCTCCTGGATCACAACCCGGCCCCAGACGAGGCCGAGATCCGCCACGGGCTTTCGGGCAATCTCTGCCGCTGTACCGGTTACGTCAAGATCGTGGACGCCATCCAGGCTGCCGCGGCCAAGCTTGCCGCTGGAAAGGAGGCCTGCTGATGGCTACTCCGCGCTTCACTTTCCACCAGCCCCAAAACCTGGAACAAGCCCTGGACATGGTGGGCATGTACCGCACCAACGGCAAGATCCTGGCCGGCGGCACCGATCTGGTGCCCAAGCTAAGGGCCGGGCTCATGGACGTGCATCACGTCATCAGCCTTAACCGGGTGCCGGGACTTAACCGCATCACCTATCAGGACGACGACGGCCTGGTGATCGGCTCCGGCGCGCGGCTTAGCGACGTGGCCGCCCATCCCGATGTGTGTAAAAACTATCCCGGCCTGGCCCACGCCTGCTCGGTGATGGCCACCACCCAAATCCGCAACATGGCCACCGTGGCCGGCAACATCATTAACTCCGCGCCCAGCGCCGACACCGCGGCCCCGCTTCTGGCCTATGAGGCGGCGGTGATCCTGGTGGAGCGCGGCGGCCGCCGCCACGTTCCCTTGACCGAGTTCTTCACCGGCCCGGGCATGAACATCATGGAGCCCATGGAGATCCTGGAGGCGATCCGGGTGCCCTCGCCGCCCAAGCAGAGCGGCTCGGCCTATCTGCGGCTTTCGGCCCGCAGCAAGGTGGACATCGCGGCGGTGGGCGTGGCCGGTTTTCTGGCTCTGGACATGCAGGGCGCCATCATCAAGGCCCGCCTGGCTCTGTCGGCGGTGGCGCCCACCCCGGTGCGCTGCCCCGAGGCCGAGGCCATGCTGGCCGGCCAGATGCCGGAGCCCGAGTTGCTGAAACGGGCGGCGGCGGCCTGCGTGCGCGCCTGCCGTCCCATCGACGACGTGCGCGCCACGGCCAGCTACCGGCGCAAGATGGTTCAGGTGCTGGCCCAGCGGGTAATTCAGCAGAGCTTTGATATGGCCAAAGGAGGTGCCGCATGAAAAATCCCAGCATCATAGGAGCCTCCATCCCCCGCATCGACGGCCAGGCCAAGGTGACCGGCCGGTCCATCTACACTGACGATATCAAGATTCCCGGCATGCTTTTTGGAGCCATGCTGAGGAGCCCCATACCCCACGGCCGCATCAAGCGCATCGACGTGAGCAAGGCCAAGGCGCTGCCGGGTGTCAAGGACGTGATCATTGGCGCGGACACGCCCCAGATCAAGTACGGCAACTGGCGCCTGGTGCCGGCCAGCCAGGACGAGCTGCCTCTGGCGGTGGACAAGGTGCGCTTTGTGGGCGACGAGGTGGCCGCGGTGGCCGCCATAAGCAAGGACATCGCCCAGCGCGCGGTGGAGCTGATCGAGGTGGAATACGAGGAACTGCCCGCCATCTACACCGTGGAGGAGGCCACCGCCGAAGGAGCTGCTCTGATCCACGAGGAGAGCGAGGGCAACGTAAGCCTGGTGCGCAAGATCGAATACGGCGATCTGGACATGTGGTTCGACAAGGCCGACCTGGTCCTGGAGGACGAGTTCAAGGTCCACGCGGTGAGCCACGCCTATCTGGAGCCCTGCTCAACCATCGCGGTGCCCGACGAGGGCGACCGTATCACGCTCTACACCAGCACCCAGACGCCCTACATCGTGCAATGCCTCCTGGCCCACACCCTGGGCATCCCGGAGAACCACGTGCGGGTCATGAAGACCCAGATCGGCGGCGGCTTCGGGGGCAAGATGGAGCTTAGGCCCTGGGAGTTCTGCGCCTCCT
>CAZDRW010000706.1:0-1980 GCA_964507555.1 uncultured Desulfarculaceae bacterium | reverse complement strand
CACTGCATGGTCTCAGTGCTGCCCGCCGCTTTGGCCGCAGCCGAAACCGAGGGCGAGGTGGACGGCAAACGCTTCATCACCGCCCTGGTCTTGGGGGTGGAGGTGATATGCCGGCTGAGCCGCGCCATCACCACGCCGCTATCCTGGATTCGCACCGCAACCTGCGGTTCCTTTGGGGCGGCTGCGGCGGCGGCGAAAGTACTTGGCTTGAACCGAGATCAGCTGGCCAACGCCCTGGGGGTGGTCTACGCCCAAACTGCGGGCAACGCCCAGGGCCTCGTCGAGGGCCGTCTGGTAAAGCGCATGCAGCCCGGCTTCGCCTCCCAGGCCGGCGTAGCCTCGGCATATCTGGCCCGATCCGGCATAACCGGGAGCCGGGATTTTCTGGAAGGCGTCTACGGCTTCTATAATCTTTATGAAAAAGGCCTATATGATCCCGGGGCCGCCTTGGAGGGGCTGGGCGGAGAATTCTTGCTAAACCAGCTCAGCATCAAGCCCTACCCCTGTTGCCGCATGACCCACTCTTCCATCGACGCCGCCCTGGAGTTGCGCCCCCAGTTGAAGAGGCCGGCACGGGAGATCGAAGCTATAGAGGTCAACGTGTCCAGTATGGGCAAGAACATGGTAGGCAAACCTTTTGCCATCGGCGACAACCCCCAGGTGGATGCACAGTTCAGCATCCCTTACACTGTTAGCGTGGCCCTGCTCAGGGGCGACGTGTTTCTGGCGGACTTCGAGGAAGAGGCCGTGCGTGGCCCCGGGGCCTTAGCTTTGGCATCAAAGGTAGCGGTGAAGGCCGACGGCAGCATGCCGGATAACGACCTCATGCAGGCCCGCATGACCGTGTCCACCCAGGGTGGTGGTCGGCTCCAGGCTGAGGTAAGCGCCCCCTTGGGCAATCCCGCCAAGCCCATGAACCTAGAGGCCTGCCATGAAAAATTCCACAAATGCCTGCGCTACAGCGGGCTCCATATGGACCCGGACAGGGTAACTGACTTCCTGGCCCTGGTGGAGGGGATGGACGATTCTCCGGACGTGGCCCAAATTCCGGCCTCGCTGAGAGGACAGCCATGAACGTGGTCAAGGACATATTCGACGCGGCAGCCTCCCGCTATGACCAGCGCCGACAGGTTGTGCTCCCCTGCTTCGGGGATTTTTACGGGTCCATCCTGCGGGCGCTGCCTTTCAGCCCCGAGCAGCCAATCCGGATACTGGATTTGGGCACGGGCACCGGCCTGGTGGGGGCCCTGATCCTGGGGGGGGTTGCCAAGGCTTCGCTTTTGGCAGTGGACGTATCCCAAAAAATGTTGACCAAGGCCGAGGAGCGCTTTGCCGGAGATAGCCGCGTGACCTGCCGGGTACTGGATTACGGCACAGATTCCCTGCCGGGTGGATTCCAGGCGGTTGTCTCGGCTCTTTCCATCCACCATTTATCTCATCCCGATAAAAAGCGCCTGTTCCGCAAGGTCTGGCACGCGCTGGAGCCGGGCGGCGTTTTTATAAACGCCGATCTGGTTCAAGGCGCCACTCCGGAAGCGGAACGTTTTTTCCAAGAGGCCTGGCGGGACCACCTGGAGCAAACCGGGCTCTCCCGCCGGAAGCTGGACGAGATCTATAAACGCATGTCCTATGACATCACCGCCGGGCTGGCCGAGCAGCAGGACTGGCTGCGGGAGGCGGGCTTCGCGGACGTGCTCTGCCTGTACAAGTACAACAACTTTGCGGTCTATCGGGGAACCAAGCGCTAGATGGTTCTCCGCGAGTGACCCAACCGGCGGGACCCGGCGGAGAAGGCTTAGATAATGAGGATAAATAGCAAAGGGCTGGCCAAGGACTTGGGCCGCATAGTTGGCCAGGAATATGTTTTCAACGACGCCCCCACCAACCTGGTCTATGCCAAGGATGTGATGCCTTACGACTTGGAGGAGCACAATCTGCCCTATGCGGTGGTGCGCCCCGGAGACAGTGGGCAAGTGGCCG
>CAZDRW010000705.1:317-1986 GCA_964507555.1 uncultured Desulfarculaceae bacterium | reverse complement strand
CGTCATAGCGCACCTCCAGATCAACGGGCCGCCGGCGGGCCAGGCGCCTGGCCCCGGCCAGGGCGCGCTCGGGCATTTTTCGCTGCAGCTCCGCCGCCCCCGCTGCGCCCCGGGCCGGGATGAGGCGGGTCTTGGCGCTGCCCGGCCGGGGCCAGCGGGTGAATACGATTAAGCGGTGGTTTGCAGCTTGGCCCATGCGCGCGCCTCAAATGGAGACTGCCGGTTTGGTCTGGATTGAGAAGAAATAAACCTCACTCCCTCAGCAACCCGATTCATAGCGCATGAAACGGACGCCCTATTCGCTATCCTTAAGGCGCTGGCGGGCTTTCTTGATGATAAAGAACAGCAGCAGGGCCATGACCGCCACCACCGCCAGGAGCGCCCAGGGGATGCGGCCTTCCTTCAAGCCCGTGAACAGGGCGTCGAATCCCACCACGTACAATATGGTGCCGGGCAGCATGCAAAGCCAGGAATAGAGCACATAGGTCCAGAAAGGCACCTTGGTGAGCCCGAAGCCGAAGTTCAAAAGGTTGAAGGGAAACAAGGGCACCAGCCGGGTGATGGCCACCACTATGGCGCCTTGCTTTTCCACCATGCGGTCCAGCTTTTGGAAGCGCTGGTTGCCGGCCAGCCAGGACTCCACGCTGGAGCGGGCGAAATAGCGCGCCGCCAAAAAAGCCAGGGCCGCCCCCAGGGTGGAGCCGATGCTCACCGCCACGGTTCCCACCACCGAGCCGAAGATGCCGCCGGCCACGGCGGTAAGCGCCACGCCGGGCAGGGCGGCCAGCGTGGCCCCGGCGTAGATGAGCACGTAAATGGCGGGGCCCCAGACGCCCAGGCCCTGAATCCAGCCTTGCAGGCTCTTGATCTTATCCCCCACGTTGAAAAGGTAGGCCAGGACCATGACCGCCACCACCGCGGCCAACAGTATTATGGGCCGCCAGGGGATGCCGCGGGGTCGGCTGGGTGAGGCGTTGGAAGCGCCGCTCTTGGTATCGGTCATGCTGGTCCTCGAGTGAAAAGGGCTGAGCCCGCGTAAAGGGGGGAAGGTCGTTTTAGCCCAAACGGCCCGAACTCAGGCCGTGATTGCTCCGCCTCAGGTGAATCCCGAGCCCGCCGTGCAGGTGAAGCAATGCTCAGCCACGGCAATGGGCGATCCCGGCGGCGGCGGGGCGCTCATCTCGCTGACATGGGTGCGCCGACCGCCCAGGGGCAGTCCGGCCGCCAGGTTGAAATCGCAATCGAACAAATAGCCTTCCCAGTTGACCGAGGCCTGGTGGCGGCACATGAGGCCTTGTACCGCGCAGCCGTTGAAGGCGCCCACCAGCTTTTCCAGGTAGGCGTCATAATTGCCCGAGCAGGTGAGCCAATGCTTGAAACGGCCCAGGGGCACGTTGGCGAAAGTGTATAAATGGTTGAAGCTGATGCCCCAGCGCCTGGCCAGTTGGCTGCGGAAGCGTTCCTCGGCTTGGGCTTGGCCGGGAGGCAGAAAGGCGCCGGCCGGATTGGAAACCAAATTCAATTCCAGGCCTGATCCCTCTTGGCCGTAACCCAGGGCGTTTAGCTCCTGCAGCACTTGCAGGCTTTGTTGAAATACGCCCTGGCCGCGCTGGGCGTCAGTCTGCTCGGCGTTGATGGCAGGCAGGGAGGCCACCAGCACCACTTGGTT
>CAZDRW010000705.1:0-307 GCA_964507555.1 uncultured Desulfarculaceae bacterium | reverse complement strand
AACGGCATCAGCCGGCGTTGGGCTGGCTGGCCTAAAGCGGTCAGGTTGGCCCGTAAGCTCAAGCGCGGAGTAAGCGGCCTTAAATCGGCGATGAGTTCGGGGAGCACCGGGTTCAGCTCCGGCGCGCCGCCGGTGATGTCGATGGCGGTAAAACCGCTCAGGGCGGCGAATTCAGCCACCTGCCTGGCGGTGGCGGAATCCAACAGCTCCCTGCGGTTGGGTCCCGCCTCCAGATGGCAATGCTTGCAGGCCTGATTGCACAAAAGGCCAACATTGATCTGCAAGGTGTCGGTAACCTCGCGCACCA
>CAZDRW010000704.1:0-1999 GCA_964507555.1 uncultured Desulfarculaceae bacterium | reverse complement strand
CGAATTCCGAAAGCAAAATCAAGGAAGGGACCCTAAAGCGGAAGAGATAGTGCCAAAGCTGGATCAGGATTCTCTGGTAATGCAATACCTTTACATAAGCACTAATAAGAACCCACTGGGCTCAAAGGACGAACTGGTTGCGGCCGAGGATGGCAGCGACTATTCCAAGCTACATAAACTGGTACACCCTGTCATACGGAACTATCTAAAAAAATTCGGTTATTATGACATTTTCCTGGTTGAACCAAAGCATGGCGACATCGTCTATTCGGTGTTTAAGGAGTTGGACTACTCTACCAGCCTGTTGGATGGACCCTATGCCAAGACGAACTTTGGCGAGTGCTTTAGGCTCGCCTTAGAAGCGGGCAAAAGCGGCAAAGCCGATGCGGTGGTGTTGGTCGATTACAAGCGCTATGGTCCATCTTACGATGCGCCAGCCGGCTTCATTGCCTCGCCTATTATCGATAAAGGCCAGCTTTTAGGTGTTGCCATGTTCCAGATGCCCATTGATCGGCTGAACGCCATTATGAATGAGCGGGCCGGTATGGGCAAAACCGGTGAGACCTATCTAGTGGGACCGGATAAATTGATGCGTTCGGATTCCTTTCTTGATCCCAAAAACCATTCGGTGAAGGCTTCCTTTGCCGACCCCAGCAAAGGCAGGGTGAACACTAAAGCTTCCCGGCTTGCTCTATCTGGCAAAACCGACCAGCAAATCATTATCGATTATAACGGCAACCCGGTGCTTTCTGCCTTCACGCCAATAAAAGTGGGCGATTTAACCTGGGGCCTTCTGGCAGAAATAGATGAATCCGAGGCTTTTGCCCCGGTCACCGCAATGGAATACATGCTGGTCATCATCGCCCTGGTGGGAACCGCGGCTATTATCGTGGTTTCGCTTTTGATCGGCCGTTCCATCTCCAAACCCATCAACCGGGTGGTGCAGGGTCTGACCGATGGCGCCGAACAAGTGGCTTCGGCGGCCAATCAAGTCTCTTCGGCAAGTCAGAGTCTGGCGGGGGGATCCTCCCAACAAGCGGCTTCGCTGGAGGAAACCAGCGCTTCCATAGAAGAACTGGCTTCCATGTCCAGCCAAAATAACGATAATGCCCAACAAGCTGACAGCCTCATGAAAGAAGCCGGGACCATTGTGGCCAACGCCAATTCCTCCATGAAGCAGCTGAAAGAGGCCATGGGCAAGATCACCAAGGCCAGCGAGGAAACCGGCAAGATAATTAGGACCATTGATGAGATTGCTTTTCAAACCAACCTGCTGGCGTTGAACGCAGCGGTGGAGGCAGCTAGGGCGGGTGAGGCCGGCGCCGGCTTTGCCGTGGTGGCGGACGAGGTGCGCAACTTGGCCATGCGGGCGGCTGAAGCCGCCAAGAACACCTCTAACTTGATAGAGGAAAATATCAAAAATATCCAGGAAGGCTCCGACTTGGTCATCAATACAGACGAAGCCTTCTCTCAGGTTGAGGATAGCGCAAAAAAAGTGGCTGAGCTTATCGGTGAGATCGCGGCTGCTTCCCGGGAACAGACTCAGGGGATTGGGCAGATAAACAAGGCAACGGACGAAATGGATACAGTAACCCAACAAGTAGCAGCCAACGCCGAAGAAACCGCCGCCGCTTCCGAGGAGCTATCAGCCCAAGCGGAAACCATGCACGGCATCGTGGAGCAGCTGCACAAATTAGTGGAGGGCGCCAAGGCCAACACCTCCGGCTCAAACGGCTACGAGCTCAAACGCAGAAAGGGAAATGACACGAAATCTAAGTCATTGGCGTATCACGACAGGAGCTCAAAAAACGCCCACAAGACAGAGAATCCTGACAAGGATTTCTCCACTGATGAAGACTTTTAGTTGTTGTCCGAATTGCTACACCTTCATCCCCCTTTGCGTATAGTTTCCACATAGCGTCTGACTGTTCTTCGTTTGAGTGCCAGCAACTTACATAATAACATTTTCTTTCTTTGGGGCTTATTTTCCTAAGTTCTC
>CAZDRW010000703.1:738-2009 GCA_964507555.1 uncultured Desulfarculaceae bacterium | reverse complement strand
GTAGAACACCTGCCGCACCTCATGCAGCTCGCGGCGCACCTGGCCAAGCGAGGCCTCCATCTCGGCGATGCTGGGGTTCTTGTATTGCGCGATGTCATCATGCAGCACTTTGTCGTCAACCCAGTCCCCCAGGCTGTTCAGCTTCACCTTGTAGAGGTTCTCCAGGTATTTCAGCTCCTGCTCGCGAGCTTTGGCCTGCGCGATCTCCTCGCGCACCAGCTCCGCCAAAACTCCAAAGCACCGCGTCTTGAGCTCGGCCCTGGTTTCCTCCTCGCTTTCACCCAGGGCGATGAGGCGGTGGTTGCTAAAAGTCACCGAAGTCCGGGGGATGTCCCGCTTCATTATCGCGCCCTGCATTTCGGCGGCGAACACCGTTCTTTCAGCGCGGTCCATGGTCAAAAGGGCGTAGGTCTCCGCGGGGCGCTTGCGGGCGAAGAATTTCTTGGCCTCGCCCATGCGCGTGAACAGGGGCGCCAGGTCATCTTGTTTTACGAAAAGCGCGTTAACCGCCGGGTCCATCCCCCAGGCCCGGGGGCTGATCTCCAAGGGACCGGGGATGGTGGCCACCAGGCCGTTGATATACTCCAAGGCAGTAGCAATGGCCGGGCGCAGCTTTTTGGCATAGCCGCCCACCGCGCGGATATGATGGCCGGCCATGTCGACGAACGCCTCCAACGCTTCATGCAGCGCCTTTTCCTTCCGGGCTGCCTCTTGCTTGGCCGCCCTGCGCTGCCGCCACCACTCGGTAAAAGATGTTAGCAAGCTTCCCGAGGCCATATCCGCGCTCTCCGTACGGGTTGCCCTGCGCCCATGTGTATATTTGATTATAAGCCGCTCGCGGGTAAAAAGCAGGACGCTACAAAACGGCGTAGACCTCCACCGGCCGGCTTTTGCCCTTGACCGTTACTGCGGGCATCTTTTTGATATCCGGAGCTTGGCGCAGGGCTTTATAGGTGGCAACGCTTATGAGGATATCGCTTTTGAACTGCTTGTTGAGGTCCTGGATGCGGGAGGCCAGGTTGACCGCGTCGCCCACCAGCGCATAGGAGAGGCGGTCAGAGCTGCCGATGTTGCCGGCCAGGACCGTCCCGGTGTGAATTCCGATGCCGTGCCGCAGGGGCATTTGCCCTTGTTCCATGAGCCGCCGGTTTAGGCCGTTCAGCCGCCCGCGCATATCCAGCGCCGCGGCAACCGCCCGCTCCGCGTGGTTTGTTAGAGATAGCGGCGCCCCGAACACCGCTTCGATCTCGTCACCGATGAATTGCAGCACT
>CAZDRW010000703.1:0-728 GCA_964507555.1 uncultured Desulfarculaceae bacterium | reverse complement strand
GACCCTGCTGGGCTTGCACGGCTTGGGCCATCTCCTGGAAATAATCATTGATGATCCTGACCACCGTCTTGGGCGGGGTGACTTCCACCATGGTGGTGAAATCCCTTAGGTCGGCGAAAAGCAAGGTGACCTCTTTGCTCTCGCCGTCCAGGGCTATGCGCCCGGCCATGATCTCGTCGCGTATCTCGCGGCTCACATATTTGCCAAAAGTCTCCTTGAGGAGCCGCCGCTCACGCATGCCTTCCATCATCAGATTAAAGCTCTCGCCCAAGGCCCCCAGTTCGTCGTTGCTGGTCACCGGCACCGTGCCGCTAAGATCGCCCTCCTTGACCCGGGCCGTGGCCTTTTGCATCTCGCCCACCGGCCCCACCACGCTGGAGGACACCAGGCGGGAAAGCACGTAGGACAGCCCCACCGAGGTCAGCACGATAAATAAAATCACGTACGCGATGGAAGACAAATCGCCGCCGGTTCCTTGGGCCAGGCCGGTGGCCTTGTGATAGAAAATAAGGCCCGCCAGAATCATGGGCCCCACCCCCACCAGGAAAAAGCTGACCAGGAGACGCCATCTCAGGTTGACGCGCAGCACGCCCTTGGTGCTGGTCAGTCCGCCATTGGGAAAAATAAGCGGCAAAAGGGGCCGGCTGATGGCCTCAAAGCTCAGGAACACGATGGCGCTGGCGGCAACTCCCGAGGCCGTGGTGCCCACCCAAACCCGGAAGGCGTTG
>CAZDRW010000702.1:0-2011 GCA_964507555.1 uncultured Desulfarculaceae bacterium | reverse complement strand
GCTCCAAGCCAGCCATGCTTGGCCATGTTGGCCAGCACCCAGTCGCGGCGCTTTTTGGCAAGTTTGGCATGGCGGTGGGGAGAATAGCGGTTGGGTCCTCTGATGACGGCTGCCAGGAGAGCCGACTCGGCTGCATTCAATTCCTCTGCCGGCTTCCCGAAATAAAATTGCGCCGCCTCGCCCACTCCATTGACCGCTACCGAGCCCATCTGGCCCAGATAAACCTCGTTGAGGTAAATCTCCAGAATAGTGTCCTTGTTGTATTTAAGTTCCAAGAGGACGGCTATGATCAGTTCGCGGAGTTTGCGCCAAATCGTGCGTTCCGGGGAAAGGAAATAATTTTTGGCCAACTGCTGGGTAATGGTGGAGCCGCCCTGGCGGATGCCGCCAGCCCGCAGATTGACCCACAGCGCGCGCAGAATGCCGAACAGATCCACGCCATGGTGCTGGTAAAAATCAGCGTCTTCGGCCGCCAAGACCGCGCGGGCCAAATGGGACGGAATATGGGAGAGTGAAACCAGTATCCTGCTTTCCCGCTCAGGCCCGAAAAACTGGGCCACGGGCTGGGGCTCCAATTCCACTACCCCGGGAGAACCCTCCCCGTCCAGAAGGCTTATGCCTGCGATGCTTCCATGTTTAAATGCCAAATGGACCGCCATGGCCTGGCGCCGGTGCCCCGGCAAAGCCAATTGGCGAAGATGCAGGTCTATGCCTTGCGGACGCAAGCGGTATTGGCCCGGCTTCAGGCTGGAGTGCTTGACTTGGCTATAGCCCAAGGCCTTCAAGCTCTTCAGGACTTGGCTTTGGCTGTATGTCTGGCCAGCAAACAGCATCATGCTGTCTGCATAGACCCTTGAGGGAACGCTCCAGCGGCGGCCGGCAAAGCGGGACTCGATGGTGTCCGCCAGATGCCATACATAAAGCCCGCCTGCCAACACGAACGCCAGCAGAACCCAGAGCACCAGCTTGATGGTCAGTCTGCGCCAGGAAAACCCCGCGTTATTGGCCTTGCGCTTGAAGGCGCCCCTAGCCGCTCTGGGCGTCGGCTTTTTCTTTCTGGTCTTTCTAGAATGAGACTCGGACCTTGGGGCCATGACTGCCTTGCTGGTCTGTGGGTTTTAGGATAGCGCCTTATTTCAGGCCATTTTTTGTGACTATACCAGAAGGATAACTCTGCCAATACCCTACCCTCGCTTCCATTATTACGCTTCTGGGTAAAGGCCGCCACCAGGGTCCCGGCCGAAAGCCGCCATCCAACATGGCGGTAAAGTGATCACTTTGGGTTGCGAATCAGCCGGGGTTTGTTATAATCCCTTCGTCCCGTTCCGTTGGGACAACATAATGCGCCCGTAGCTCAGCTGGATAGAGCGCCGGACTACGAATCCGTAGGCCGCCTGTTCGAATCAGGCCGGGCGCACCAAATAAAGTCAGGTATTACAGCCTGTTAAAGCCGCCACCCGCGAATCGCTGGTGGCGGCTTTTTTGTGTTTTTTAGCCACTATTGGCCTCTTTTGAACAGCTATTATACAACTTTTTTTCACTCCTCCCAAAGGTTAGGCCTGGGCGCTGAGTGGCCTTTCCACGGAAAAGAAGACTGTTATCCCAAATAGAATGTCGACCTTTGCCTTATGTCCTGGGATGGATTACGCTAAATATCCTAAAAGGTGGTGAATGGCATGAAGCTATTATTTGCTGAGTTTTTCCCAAAAAGCTTGTGCTTTCTGACCTCGTCCAGCTGAATGTAGCTACTATTCTGGGCTCACAAAAATTTTTCACCTTTTGAGCTTTAATGATATGATTTACATCCGCTTTTCAGAGGGTGCTTTGGGGGCCACAAAAAACTTACACCTTTTAGATATTTATAATTATAATAGTAGGTTATTGGCTTTACTGCGACTGTTCTAACCCGAAAATTACCTTGACCAAAAACCTTTCACCTTTCAGCCAAAGACCTCCCATATTCTATTGCTCGGAGTCCCACAAAAAACTTTCACCTTTACGTGTATATTAA
>CAZDRW010000701.1:0-2016 GCA_964507555.1 uncultured Desulfarculaceae bacterium | reverse complement strand
CAACAGCTTCTCCATGTCTACCTTGGAGGTGCGCAGGGCGTAGCGGGCCTGGATGAGTTGCAGGCGGGTCCTGGAAAGCTCCACCTCGCCCTTGGTGACATCGATTTTGGGTCTGATGCCGGCTTGGTGAAAGGCTTTGGCTTGTTCCAAGTGCTGTTTCTGAACCCGCAAAGATTCTTCATTCACGCCCACCAGATGGTCCTTTTTGAGAACTTCATAGTAGGCGTTTTTTACATCGCGTTTAAGGTCCGAAAAGGTGGTGGCCAGTCCCTTTTGGCTGGCTGACAGATTGGAGCGGCTGGCTTCCACCTGCCCGCTGGTTTTGCCGAAGTCATAGAGGTACTGGCTCAAGGACAGTTGGGCCGAGTAATAGTCGAACTGGCCCGCTCGATCGTAAGAGCCGCTAGATCCCGATAAGGATGACGAGCGCGTGCTGTCGGCCCACCGGCGGTCGTAACCGGCTTGGCCCGAGATTTGGGGAAGGTAGCCGGCCTGGGCCTGGGTGACCTGGGCCTTGGCCGCCTCCACATCGCTTTGGGAGGCCGCTATGCCGGGATTGTTCTTCAAGGCCACGTCCAAAACTTGTTGCAGTGTGACCTCCTGCTGGGCCCCGGCCGGGGTGGTGACAGCCAAAACAAAAAGTACTCCGGCGATGAACGCTGGCCAGAGCTTTGCCATTGAATAACCTCCCAAACCAAGGCCCCCTCGGCAGAAGGCGCAATTTCAGTTGTTTAACAGAGCAAGTTCACATTAAACTGTTGACGGTATTTTTACAACCAGCAGTGCGCGCCGTGGCGTGTCTGGGGGGCGTCAGTTTAGTCAAGCTAATCCTTGCGAGAGAGTTCATCCGATGCATGCAATAAGCACGAAACTCAAGAGGCCGTGCCTCTTGGGAGGGGTGGTCCTGTTTGGCCTTTCATTGCTTACGGCCTGCTCGGACGGCCCCGGCCAAGCGCCCGGCAAACCTCCGGTGCCCGTTACCACGGCAACCGCTTCCCAGCGCGAAGTGCCGGTGCAAATCAAGGCCATCGGCCAGGTGGAAGCGCTCTCCACGGTTTCCATCACCGCCCAGGTCGAAGGCCAACTCAGGAAAGTGCATTTCAAAGAGGGCCAGGACGTTGAACTCGGGCAGCAGCTCTTTACCATAGATCCGCGGCCCTATCAGGCCGCCTTGGACCAGTCCTTGGCCAACTTGGCCAAAGACCAGGCGCTCTTGAAGGAATATCAACAGGAGGCCGCGCGCAACAAGGATTTGGTCAAACGGGATTTCGTTAGCCAGCAGGACTATGACCAGATCGTCTCCAAGGCCGCCTCCCAAGCCGCGGTGGTCCAGGCCGACGAGGCGGCGCTGGAAAAGGTCCGGCTGGATCTGAGCTATTGCTACATCCACGCGCCGCTGGCTGGCCGCACCGGCAGCCTTCTGGTGCATGAGGGCAACGTGGTGAGCACCGGTCCTGACCATCCCTTGGTGGTCATAAAGGAGACCCATCCCTGTTACGTGAGCTTCGCGGTGCCTGAACGCGAGTTGGGCCGCATCCACCGCCAGCAGGTCAAACAGGGACCGTTAACGGTGCAGGCCGTTCCGCCCGATAGCACGGAGCCTTTGGAAAAGGGCAAGCTCAGCTTCATCGATAACCAGGTGGACAAGAGCTCCGGCACTATTTTGCTTAAAGGCACTTTCCCCAATCCGCTGAAACGCCTGTGGCCGGGGCAGTTCGTTAACGTAACCTTGACCCTGGCTGTCATCCCTGGGGCCGTGGTCGTTCCGGCCCGGGCAATCCAGACAGGGCCCAAAGGGCTCATTGTGTTCGTGGTGGGCGCGGGCGGCACGGTTGATATGCGTTCGGTGCAAACCGGCGAGGTAATGGAAACCGAGATCGTCATTACCAAGGGGCTAAAGTCGGGCGAACGGGTGGTGACCGACGGCCAGATGGCTTTATACCCGGGAGCCAAGGCCGTTGAGGCCAAGCCGGCGGGCGGCGCGCAGCCGGGAGACGATAAGGGTGGCAAGGCCAG
>CAZDRW010000700.1:0-2016 GCA_964507555.1 uncultured Desulfarculaceae bacterium | reverse complement strand
GTGATGCGCGACGTGGCCAGCCTGGGTAAGGTGAGGCCGGCCCATCTCATAGAGGTGCGCCTTTTGATCGAGCCCGCCGTGGCGGCCCTGGCCGCGGAAAGGGCCACGGAAGAGGACCTGCTGGAAATGAGTCAATATTTAGAGCTTAACCCCAAAAAACAAACTGATGAATACGTGCATTGGCAAATAGGCTTTCACCGCATGGTGGCCCAGGCCTCGCATAATCCCCTGTTTGCCATGCAGGTCAACATATTCTCGGATTTTACCGAAGACATGGTCTTGAACCTGAGGCAAAAGGATCGCCTCTATCACGACACCACAACCCATCCGGCCATTTTGGAGAAAATAGCCAAGAGGGACGCGGATGGGGCACGGCGCCTTTTTTATGACCATTTGCTGGAAATAAAACCGGTCTTCGACGACTGGGAAAAAAATTTCGGCAACAACGGCTTGATAGATTCGGAACCTCATCGCAGGGAGCGGCAGTCATGACCTACCCGAGTATCTACCCCACGGGGACAACCATCTACGAGCCTTCAGAGTGCTGGAATGGCTACACGATTTTCCAGGCCAAGGAGCTAGGGGCCTTGCTCATCGACATGAATGGGACCGAGGTCAAGCTGTGGAAGGGCCTGCATGGCCTGCCCAACAAGATGCTACCCGGCGGTTTTGTGCTGGGGGCCACCGGCGAGCGCAACACTCGGTACGGCATGCAGGATTTCCTGGACGTAGTGCAGGTGGACTGGGAAGGCAAGGTCGTCTGGCGGTTCAATAAATATGAATACATCGAAGATCCCGGCCAAGAACCGCAGTGGATGGCCCGCCATCACCATGATTTCCAGCGGGAGGGAAACCCGGTGGGCTACTACACCCCGGGCATGGACCCCCTGACCACGGGTGGCAACACTTTAATCCTGTGTCACAAGAATGTGCGCAACCCGGATATCTCGGACAAGCTGCTTTTGGATGACGTCTTTTTAGAGGTCGATTGGGCGGGTAAGATTGTCTGGGAATGGGCATTGAACGAGCATTTCCACGAATTCGACTGGAGCGAGGAAGCGCGCAACATTTTATTCCGCAACCCCAATATGCGCAGCTGCGGCGGGGACTGGATGCACGTCAATTCCATGTCCGCTCTTGGACCCAACAAGTGGTTCGATGCTGGCGACGCCCGCTTTCACCCGGAGAACATCATCTGGTCCGCTCGCGAGGCTAATATCATTGCCATCACCGAAAAGAAATCCGGCAAGGTGGTTTGGAAGATCGGCCCGGACTACAACAGCAGCCCGGCCCTGAAAAAGCTGGGGTGGATAATCGGCAAGCATCATGCCCACCTCATCCCCCGGGGGCTGCCCGGCGAAGGCAATCTGCTGGTTTTTGACAACGGCGGCTGGGCCGGCTATGGCGCGCCCAACCCCGGCGCACCCACAGGCAACAAGAACGCCCTGCGCGATTATTCCAGGGTGCTGGAGATCGACCCGTTGACCCTGAAAATCCTCTGGCAATACACTCCGGCCGAGGCTGGCCTCCGCATGCCCCTGGACGCCAACCGCTTTTACAGCCCCTTTGTCAGCAGCGCCCAGCGCCTACCCAACGGCAACACCTTGATTACCGAGGGTTCTGGGGGACGCCTCATCGAGGTGACTCCGGATCACCGCATAGTCTGGGAATACATCAGCCCCCATTTCGGACAATTCGCCCGTTTCAACATGATCTACCGGGCCTACCGCCTGCCCTATGAGTGGGTGCCCCAATTGGACGCGCCCAAGGAGACCCCAGTGGAGCCGGTGGATGTCGCCACCTTCCGCATGCCAGGCGCCGCCACGCCCGGCGCGGTGGATGTCACCGATGTGCCTGGCGTCAAGCCATATCAGCGGGCCGAGGTCTTATGCGTGCTGAAAACGTCGGATATGACCAAAGGCTAGTTGGCTAAACCAGCAAAGGGGGCTAGCTGATATTTTTTTTGACCTCCCCCCAGTAAACGGTACCGCTGAAAAGTAGAGGATTCTGGCATAA
>CAZDRW010000699.1:0-2020 GCA_964507555.1 uncultured Desulfarculaceae bacterium | reverse complement strand
CTTTGCCCTCCTGGTCGCTATCCACCCTGAATGTGCGGAAAGGGGCGGTGGCTATTTTTTTCTTGATAGTGCTTTCCACCCTCTTGGCTTGGGCCAGAAGGTGGAACTTGGCCCGCGACTGCTCGTCCGTGCCTTCAGGGCAGGTTTGGATGACGGCATGGGCCACGATCTCAGCGCCTTGCGCCGCCGAAAAATGGGCCGTGTTCAGGACCAGGTCGTAGAGGCTCCAGTCGTTGAGATCCTTCTGGAACATCTCTTCGATCATGCTGCGGCGCTGGCGGTCATGGCGGTGCATGAAGTCAGCCGCTTCCTGCACGGGAAGGTTCAAGCGCGCGGCCAGGCGCTCTATCCGTAGCTCGGCGGGGGCCACCACCCTCACCCGGAACACTCCGGGATTGCCGCCCAACACTACCTGCGCCCCACGACCCAGGATAACGATGTTGCCCTGGGAAGCCAGTTCATAGTTGAGGGCCTCGAAGAGGCTGGCGTGCGAAGGGTCCTTGTAGAAAAGGCGTTCCCAAAGCCCGGCCGAACTCTCCTCGGTCTCATACATGGAACAAGCCTGCTTGAACTCCGCGTCGCAGTCCCGGGCCAGGTCGTGCAACTCCTCGCGGCTTACCAGGCGGTAGCCAAGATTTCGGGCGGCTAGTTTGGCGATTTCATCGCCCAGGCTGCCCAGCTTTCTGGATATGGTCACTATTGCCATGTCACATCCTTACTATCTGCGGCACAAATCGTTTTACCTTACCCCACGGCGTCGGCCCCAAAGAGGAACCTGGGTATCCAAAGCACCAAATCGGGCAACAGAATGCAGATAATGAGCCCAACCCACTGGAGACAAATAAAGGGCACCACACCTTTGTAGATGTGCACTATGGTCATCTCCGGAGGCGCGATTCCTTTAAGGTAGAACAGCGAATACCCGAAAGGTGGCGTGAGGAAGGCCATTTGCAGGTTCACACAGATGAGCGTGGCGAACCACAAGGGATGAAAGCCCAGTTCTGCGGCGATGGGCGTGAATATGGGCAATACGATGAGCAGGATCCCCAGCCAGTCGATGAACATGCCCAGGAAGAACACGCAGCCCATCATTATGAAGAGCACCACATAGGGGCTGATCTCCAGGCCTAGGAGAATGCTGGAGATGGCGTCGCCGCCGCCAAGCACCATGAAAACTGATTGGAAAGCGTTGCCGCCCAAGAATAGCGTGAGCACCATGGCATTGGTCTTGATGGTGGCGATGGACGCCTCCTTGACCGCGGCCCAGGTCAGCTTGCGGTAAAGGACGGCCAAAAGAAAAGCCCCAAAGCAGCCGATGCCGGCCGCTTCCGTGGGAGTGGCCACGGCCGCCACGATGGAGCCCAGCACCATAACCACCAAGGCCAACGGCGGGATCAGCGAAGTGAGTATCATCTTGAGCTTCTGGCCCAGGGTGTAGATCCGTTCTTCCTTGGGCAGTGGCGGGCCCATCTCTGGCTTGACGCCGCAGAGAACCGTGATGTAGAGCAGATACAAAGAAGAAAGAATCAGGCCGGGCACCATGGCCGCTGCGAAAAGCTGCCCCACGCTCATGCCCACCAGTCCACCATACACTACCAGCATGATGGAGGGAGGGATGATGATGCCCAGGGTCCCGCCCGCGCAGATGGCTCCGGCGGTCAGGGAAATGCTGTATCCCCGGCTCATCAGGGCCGGCGCGGCCAAAAGGCCGATGGCCACCTCGGTGGCCCCCACCACGCCGGCGGAGGCCGCGAAGATGGTGCAGACCATGATAACGGCCAAGCCCAGGCCTCCGCGGATGGGGCCCAGGATGATGTGCATGGTTTTAAACAGCTTTTCGGCAATGCCCGATGCGTCCAAAATCTGGGCCATGAAAATGAAGAGCGGCACCGCCACCAGGACGTACTCTTCCATGACGCCGTAGGACTTCTGGGCGAACATGCTGAATACCACGTCGAAACTGCCCAAGCCGATATAGCCGTAGACCAAGGCCAGAACGCCCAGGGAAAACGCCAGGGGG
>CAZDRW010000698.1:0-2021 GCA_964507555.1 uncultured Desulfarculaceae bacterium | reverse complement strand
TGGCTGCTCGTGCGGCTGCCAAGGCCAAGACAACCAGTGCTCAGAAATATCCAGCTTGAATTCTTAGCAGCCTGAAAAGGAGGTTTAGATGGCTTTCCTATTGCCATGTGAGATCGGCGTTGAATTTTACAAAGCTATGAAAGGATCAAGGCATTGGGTGTTCGCCCGGCGCGGCGCAATGAGTCATGCCCCGACCGCCCGCGCCAAGCCATAGCATAGATATCTAGCTTAAAAACGGACCTTTTTAAAACCGGAGCCGCGCTCCGGACAGGAGAGCTTTATGCCTAAACAGAACGAAAACCAACCGATTCCGGCCCTGCCGCACGCTCACGAAGAAGGCGCATGCCATTGCAATGGCAAATGCAAAACCTGCCGTTGCGGCAAAAAGGACCGCAAAGACGAAATCGCATCTTAAAAACCGCGTGGAGATTTAGGAGAAGCTAATGGTCAAAATAATGAAAAGGGTTTCTTTCCTGGCTATGGCCATGTTGATGCTGGCGCCAGCCTCGGCTTTCAGCGCCGAGGCTGATAGCCAAGCCTTGCTGAAAGAGATCAAGGCGCTGAAAAGCCGCATGGCTCAGCTTGAGGAAAAACTGGAGCAGGCCAACGCCTCGGCCAAGGCCGCCAACCAAGCCGCCATTGAGGCGCGCAAGGGAAGCGCCCACTCGCTCAAGGTCTCGCAAGAGCTGGCCAAGGCCAAGGAAAGCCAGCCCCTGGGAGGAATCTTAAGCGAGGCGGGCAAGCGCATCAATATCTACGGCGCAGTGGAACTGGAGGGATCATATCAGAAGAACAAGCCCAAGGACGGCAAGTCCAGCTCCGAAAGCCGCTTCACCCTGGCAACGGCCGAGATATTCTTCGACGCCAACATCAACAAATACACCAAGGCGCTGTTGCACCTGCTCTATGAAGAGGGCGAAACCGACCCCATGAACATTGACGAGGCCTTCATCCTATTGGGCCAGACCGACGAGATCCCCTACTACTTCATGGGCGGCCGCATGTATCCGGCCATCGGCCTGTTCCAGACCAACATGGTAAGCGACCCCATCACCCAAAACGTGTTCGAGACCCAGGCCACCGCGGCGGAGATCGGCTGGGCCCAGAAATGGTTCAACTTGGGCTTCGGTGCCTATAACTCCTCGGTGCACCAAGCCAGCGACGATCCGGACAGCACCATCAACACCTGCTACGCCCGCGCCCAGTTCGACGCGCCCGAGGGCTCCTTGGGCGAAGGGATGGACCTCAACTTCGGCCTGGCCTACACCAACAACATAGCCGGCGGCAACCTGGGCGATGAGGTGGCTGACAGCAGGCTCAAGGACCTGGTAGCCGGCTGGTCGGCCATGGTTAACCTTGAGTACAAGTGGCTTGGCTTCAACGCCGAGTACATAGCCGCTCTGGACGATTTCCAGAACGGCGAGCTTTCCTTCTTCTCCGGGAAAAAGGCCAAACCCTATGCCTACAACCTGGAGCTGGCCTTCCGGCCGATCGATGACTGGACTTTTGCGGTCCGCTATGAAGGCGGCAGCGACCTGGGCACCTTCGAGCCCGAGCGCCAATACGGTTTCACCGTGTCCTGGGCCTTCCTACCCGACACGACCTTGAGCCTGGAATACCTGCGCGGCCAATATGAAAACGACGATGAGCGCGACCTTGTGACCACCCAATTGGCGGTGGCGTTTTAAAATTGCCATGGCCGGGGCCAAGCGTAAGCTGCGCTCCGGTCATGGCTATGCCTGCCCACCCCTTCATGAGGTACGCCTTAATCATGAGCCCCTACACGGAAGCGGCCAACTGCGAGTCGGTTTGCTTTGAGCCTTACAGCGCTCTATCTTCTGAAATTCACCAATTCGCCGAATCCCTGGGCAACGCAATCGACGCCAAGGATCATTTCACCAAGCTGCACTCGGAAGAAGTGGCCTTTTTGAGCCACCTCCTGGCCCAGGCTTTGGGACTTCTGCACGAGATCGCAGACAATATCCACATTGCCGGGCACCTGCACGAAATCGGCAAAATCG
>CAZDRW010000697.1:0-2031 GCA_964507555.1 uncultured Desulfarculaceae bacterium | reverse complement strand
TGAAATAGGGCCGGGGTCCGGGAACCTGACCATCAGGCTGCTGCCGAAGGTGAACAGAACCAGCTTGAGCGAGGCTTGGACCCGCCGCTCATGACCCCAGATGCCCACCAGGAAAAACATGGGCACGATTTGCAGTTCCCAAAACAGATAGAACAAGAAAAGGTCCTGAGCCAGGAACAGGCCGTTGACCCCGGTCTGCATCAAGAGCAGCAGGAAGTAATAAAGGCCTGGCCGCTCGGTGATACGTTCCCAAGAGATCAGTACGCAGATAACCTGCAATAGCGCCGTCAACAGCACCAGCAGCAGGCTCACCCCGTCCAGGCCCAAGGTATAGCGCATGCCCAGAGCGGGCAGCCAGGCATGATCCTCCCAGAGCAGCCAATGCCCCCCGCCCGCGGCCTGGGTCTGGGGCAGCATCAAGAGCGACACCGCCAAAATCAGCTCCAACAGCGATACCGCCAAGGCCACCACCCGGCAGGCCGCCATCCGCCGGGCGCAAAACGCCAAACTGGCTCCCCCGGCCAGCGGCAGGAGGATCAGCAGGCTTAAGAGCGGCATTGGAAACATCAGATCAGCATCCTCATCAGGCGAACCATGCAAAGGTTAAAAGCACCACCACCGCGGCCAAGGCCAAAAGCACGCTGAACAGGTAGACAGTCAATCTGCCTCCGCTCCAGGCGGCCCAGCCCCGCGATACTATGCCAAGGCCCTGGGCCAGGGTGGTAAAGCCCAGGTCCAGGCCGCCATCATCCACTTCGCGCCAGAGGAAATTGGAAACCGCCCGGTAGGGGCGCACCAACAGGCTCAATTGCAGGCGGTCCAAATATAGGGCCTGGGCCAAAGCCTGGCGCCAGCCCTTTTCGGCTGACTCTGCCGCCCGGCCGCGATAGAGCCACACGGCCAAGCCCAGGGCCGCCAGCACGCCTACCGCGCTGACCAAGGCCATGGCCAGCTCCATTCCACCTGAGGCGGGCAGCTCGATCCTAGCTCCAGGTACGTTCGAAAAGAATCGGGCCAGCCAGTGCTTGCCCGGGCCCATGGGTAGGTTCAATAGCCCATCCATAAGGGCCAATAGCGCCAGAGGCCAGAGCACCGCTGTCATGAATCGGGGAGTGCCGCGCGAAGGCTTTGCCTCAGACCCGGCCTTGCGCGGACCGAAGGCCACGAAGTAGGCGCGGAAGGTATAAAGCGGCGTGAGCAGAGCGGCCAGGAAGCCAGCGGCCCAGAAAAGCTTGTAGGAAAGGCCCGGCTCCAAAAAGGCGGCCAACAGGATGCGGTCCTTGCTGAAGAAGCCGCCCAGCAGCGGAAAGGCGCTTAGGCAAAGGGCGCCGATAAAAAACAGCATCCCCCCCTGGGGCATCTTGCGTTGCAGGCCGCCCATGCGGAAAATGTCGTGCTCCTCATCCAGCGCCTGTATCACGCAGCCGGCCGCCAAAAACAAGAGCGACTTGAAAAAGGCATGTGAGAGCAGATGGAACATGCCGGCCACGATGTCCGACGCGCCCACCGCCAGGAACATGTAGCCCACCTGGCTAAGGGTCGAATAGGCCAGCACCCGCTTGATGTCGCGCTGGGCCAGGGCGGCAAGGGCGGCCCAAAGGGCGGTGAGCGCCCCCACCGCGGCCAGAAGCCACATCACTTCAGGCGATGCCTGCAGCACCGGGAACAGGCGCATCAGCAGATAGACCCCGGCAGTGACCATGGTGGCCGCATGGATCAGAGCCGAAACCGGCGAGGGGCCGGCCATGGCGTCGGGCAGCCACACGCTAAGCGGCAGCTGGGCCGACTTGCCTGCCGCTGCCCAGAAGAGCAGCAGGCCCAAGGCCAAGGCGGCGCCGTGACTCAATCCGGCCGCCTGCGCGTTTATGCCCGTGATGGTCAGGTCGTCGAACCACACGAAACACAAGGCCAAAACCACGCCGAAAGCGATATCACCGATGCGGGTATAAAGAAATGCCTTGCGCCCGGCCGAGGCTTTTTCGTTATCGCCATACCAGAAACCGATCAAGGCGTAGGAGCAGAAGCCCATAC
>CAZDRW010000696.1:0-2031 GCA_964507555.1 uncultured Desulfarculaceae bacterium | reverse complement strand
TCAGTCAAGTCCGTTGTTTGCGTAGAGACAGCGCAGCGGCCCAAAGAATGGCCGCCATTATGCCACCCTTTTCTTGGCGATGGGGACTCAATTCCGAGGTTGGCTGGGAACAACTCAGTTTTTGGTTTAGCCTTTGGCCGCGCCTGCGTAGCGGAGGTTTCCACATTCTCCATGTGCAAGACCCCATGCTGGCTTTTTGGTGTAATGCCCTCCGCCGCGTGGGCTTGCTCAGCACAAGGGAGATTCTAGGCCACGGCACCGAAGAGCCTGTTTGGTTCCTGGCCCGCTTTCCCTTTGTTCAGCAGTTGGCGCCGTGGCATCTCGAGCAGGCCCTCATCGAACTGCGTTCCCAAGGCCGCCAAGCTCTGGCTTTACATTGGACCGCCATACCAAACTTTGTGGACGCCGACCGCTTTCATCCCAAAGGCAGCGCGCCCAACAGCCTCCGCAATGACCTGGGTATCCCGGAAAACGCCTTGGTGGTGGGCAGTGTGGCGGCCATAAAAAAAACCCACAAACGAATCGAGTACCTTATCAAGGAAACAGCCGCCTGGATGCAGGCTAGGCAGGATGCCGGCCTCGGTCCGGCCCATCTAATAGTAGCAGGCGCAAAGCAACAACAATCAGACGAGTTGATCAAGGCCGCTGAAGCGCTTATGCCGGGGCGAGTTCATATGCTCACGGACCTCCCCCGTGAGCGAATGCCAGAACTTTACCGCGCCTTGGACATGTTTGTGCTGTGCTCGCTCTTCGAGATGATGCCCATCGCCGTATTGGAAGCCCTGGCCTCGGGTCTGCCAGTGGTCACCCATCAACATCCTGTGCTGGCGTGGATGAATGGCGCTCCGAAAGGAGGAGCCTGCATAGACATGACTCAACCGGGCACCTTGGCTGAATTTCTATGGCGGCTCGACCCGCAATGGCTGAAAATCACAGGAGCCAACGCCCGCGCCCAGGCTGAATCAAATTTCGCCAAAGCCCCGGTGGTGGAACAATACATGGCCTATTACCGGCGAGTGCTAGCAGCGGGTTAGGAAAGAATATGCAGACTGGCCTAGTGAGCGTGGTGGTTCCCACCTACAATCGCGCCCGTACCCTGGGCGCAACTGTGGATTCCATTCTGGCCCAGACTTATGAGCCCTTGGAGTTGATCGTGGTGGACGATGGCTCCCAAGATCACACCGCCCAGGTGATGGAGCCCTATCTTAATAAAGATCCTCGCCTGACCTATCTGGTGAAGCCGAACGGCGGCGTGGCCTCGGCGCGCAACCTTGGAGTACGTAGTGCCAAAGGTGAGTTTATAGGTTTTTGTGATAGCGACGACATCTGGATGCCAAATAAGCTGACCCGCCAACTCCCGTTGTTCGGAGACCCCGCCGTAACCCTGGTTTATAGCGAGATTCTTTTGCTGCACCCCAACGGAGATATCACCCACAACCTAAGGGACAGCTATTGTGCTGGCCAGTGTTTTGAAAGAATGCTAACCCATAACCCGGTAGCTTGCTCGACAGCAATGGTGCGCAGGGCGGCATTAGATATGGACGATCTTTTTGATGAGCATCTCGATTTGCAAGGCGTGGAAGACAAACATCTATGGCTAAGGCTGACACGGAAAGGTCCAATTGCTGCCGTAAGGGCTCCTCTTGCTCTTTACCGCCTAAGCCCAAATAGCCTTTCCTCTGATGAAGAGCGCATGCTTACAGCTGAACTTTTTTGCCTGGACGATCTGAAAGCCCGGTTTTCACCTTTGTCCGATAGGGATCAAGTGGTTTTCAGAAACGCGTACGCGTGGGCCTATAGGGAATATGGACACAACCTTTTTTCTAATGCAGCCTATAAGGCAGCGCGGCAAGCATTAGTAAACGCCAAAGAGTTAGAGGGCTTCCGCTGCAGCACGGAATTATATTATTGGTTAAGTTTCCTGCCACCGACATTACTTAGCTACTTTAAAAAGTTAAAGTCCTTGTTCGGCCAAAAGGTTTCATGATTCTGAAAAACGCTGTCATAGGCTGGACTGCAAAGGCGGTGGAC
>CAZDRW010000695.1:0-2032 GCA_964507555.1 uncultured Desulfarculaceae bacterium | reverse complement strand
ATGCACGCGCTGGCGTTGGCGGCGATCATCCTGGGGTTGTGGCTCCCCAGGGCGCGCACCCGCCTATTCACGGGCCTGATGGCGGTGCTGGCGGCCTCGGCCGCCACGGTGGCGCTGGTCTATTTCATCCTGCCCAACATCGTGGTGTTCGGCCTGTATTTTGGGCTGATCCTGCGGGCGCATTGGCAGGGCGAGCTTGGCTGGGAGCTTGCCGAGATAAGCGTGGCGGATTGGCTTTTCGGGTTCATCGGGCTGGTGTTCGGCTTATGGTACCTGCACTGGGTGGCAAGCCCCGTGATGCTGAACGCCCTCTGGTACTCGCCCTTGGGCGTGGTTAATTGCCCCACCCTGGTCACCATCTCCGGCTTGCTGTGCCTCAGCAGCCGCAGGCCCGCCATCCTGGAGTTCACCACCGGGTTGGTGTGCCTCTACTTCGGGCTGTTCGGCATCATTCTCTTGGGGGCCTATGTGGATGTGGCCCTGGTGGCCTGCGGTTCGTACCAGTTGATAAGGCTGGCGAGGACGAGGTGAGGGGAAGTACGCTTGCCCCCACCGGTCCGGCCAGTCACTGATCAACCAGGTTTTATAACGTGACGCGGTTCCATCTAGGCGCGGGGCGGCTCCGCCAAAGCCTCTGAGCCGCCGGGTTGAAGCGAGGTCCGGGGCATGGCGCTTGCCATTACAGTCCTTTGGAAATCCTTGGCCAGGAGGGTGAACAGCGCGATGAGGGGTAAATAAGCCAGCATAAGGAGCGATGCCGCGTGGGCATAAATAAAGCCCGGCGTGTTAGGCGGCGGCATCACAAGGCTTAGCGCTACCACCGCAGGCGGGTTGGCAACAAAAAAGAAGCCGGATCCCAACGCGACCCAGCGCATCAGATTGGGCTTTTGGGCCGAGTTGAAGCGGGAGGCAAGGTAGCAAAGAGCGCACCCGACAAACGAAGTAATAATTAAGGCATAGACTATGCCTATGATCTTTTCGCTGTTCTGCTGGCCCCATTCCGGGGTGTTCATGAAATGAAGGGTAATCAAAAACCAGAACAGGTAGGCCAACTCGCCGCTGATGAGAAGCACCCACCTTGCCAGAAGCGCCCACCTGGAATTCGACGCTTTCACTGGCGCGCCCGGCGGCGGGCTATGCTTGTAGGATAGGGATAGGATCGCCGCGGCAAAGGCGAGCGAACCGATGATGGCCGGCAGCCATGCGTCGTTGACCGATCCTATGTTCAATTGGTTTTTGGGCAGGACAAAAGCGATCAACCATAACAGTATAACACTATGTATAAAGACAACTAAGTTAAAGGCAAAGGAGGACCATCTTATAATCCTTTTTACAACACCTACAATAAAAACGATGATTGGAGCGCTTCCCAAAAGGAGGAGCAAGAACACTAAAAACAACAAAAAAAGAATATCCATGGCAGGCTTCCTTTCGTTGCGCGCAGCTTGGCGCCTTCACTTCAACAAAGCGTAATCATAGGCATAACCAAAATACCGCCCCGTGCTAGGTCGGCATTTTTAGATTAACTTGTGCGGATTATCCCCCCCCAAGATGGGATAGACCGTTCAGCCTGATCTTGATTATAGTATTTATCTAATATCGCTATGTCAATAAATAATGGCGGATGTTTTTAGGTGATAGCAGCAAGAATAAAATTACTATATCTAGGCGGGGGGCAAGCTATGACCTAGCTCTGAATTTTGAGGGAATCCCGCGCATTATTCTTGGCAAATTCTACGGTAAGAGGGGAGCGCCGAAGCCGGGCTAAGCCATCATCACCTTGTTACGGCCGCTGGCTTTGGCATGATAGAGGGCTTCGTCGGCCAGGCGCATGAGGCGGTCCACGCCCAGGTCGGGATGATCTTCGGTGGAGACCACGCCCATGCTGGCGGTCATCTTGAAGCTGACCTCCTCCCATTGGAAAACCGCGTTGGCCAGAGAGGACCGGACCCTCTCCAGCACCACCATGGCGGCTTCCATGTCGGTGGCCGGCAAAAGCAGGCAGAATTCCTCGCCGCCGTAGCGGCCGATC
>CAZDRW010000694.1:0-2037 GCA_964507555.1 uncultured Desulfarculaceae bacterium | reverse complement strand
ATGGCCATCTCATGGGCGAAGCGGGTCACGTCATGCAGGGTCTGGCAGTTCTGGGGTTGAAAATCAGGGCTGCGGGGGTCTGTCAGATTCAATGGGGATAAGTATTTGAGGCAACTATCTAAAAGCTCCACCGCCGAGGTTTCGGAAAGCGCGACCAAACGCTTGCGGTAGCGGCTTACCAAGGGTTCCACCACACCCTGGTAAACCGTGCAGCTCTCGGCGTCCAGCGTCACTTGTTGGCCCTCCTGCAGGATGCGGCAGGCATTTTTCAAGTTGAATACCGCCGGCACTCCCCGCTCACGGCTTACGGCGGCCAAGTGGCTGGCCCTGCCTCCCACCTCTGTGATAACCGCCGATACCTTGTCCAGGAACATGGCGTATTCCGGCAGGCTGGAGGGCGCCACCAACACGCTGCCCTGTTCCAGCCGCTCCAGGTCGGCTTCGCTGGAGACGATCACCACCTTGCCCGCGGCCACCCCGGCCGAGACCGTGACCCCGCCCTGGGCCAACACCCGGGCTCCGGCCACCAATTGCTCTTTTTGCTCTGGCGAAAGCTTTTTGGCCACGATGCGCAAGGGCCGCACCTGCAAAAGCTGGATATCCCCCTCCGGCCCCACCGCCCACTCCACGTCCACCGGCTTGCCGTAATGTTTTTCCAGGCGCAAGCCATGGGCGCACAGGCCTTGTATCTGCTCGTGAGTGCAATAGGCCTGCTCTAAATCCGGATCAGGCAGGGGCTCCTGGCTTATGCCGCCTTTGGGGTCGCATACGATCATGCTGGCTTGCGCCGAAAGCTCCTCCTTGACCACCGTCAGCTCGGCATCCTTGCGCACCAAATACAAGCTGGAGCGCACCTGCCCGCCCACCGCCCAAGCGCCCAACCCCTTGACCGCCGCCACCATCATCACCCCGGCATCGGGGTCATTGGGGTTGGTGGTGTAGAGGACGCCCGACACCTGGGCCTTGACCATTTGCATTATGGCCACGCCCATGGCCAGTTCGTTAAGCTTCTGGTCGCGTCCGTGAGCTTGCTGCAAAATAGCCGCGTTGAACTGGCTGGCGATGATGCGCTTGTAGTGGCGCTCCAGGTCCGGGGCCATGACGTTCAGCGATGTATCGTATTGACCGGCCATGCCCAGATGGCCGTCCTCCAATAGCGCGCTGGAGCGCAGGGCCACGCCGCAAGGCTTTTCGCAGTCCTTCAGCAAGTTTTCATAAGCCGCTTGCAGAGCCTTTTCCAAGTCCTTGGGCAAAGCGCTCCTCAGCACGAATTCCTTTATTTCCTCGCTGGCCCAATAAAGATCTGAGGTCTCTCCCATGTCGGCGCTGATCATGATGCGCTCGATCATGTTCCACAGGTCGTTGATCCGCATGAATTCCTGAAACGCATAGGTGGTTACCGCAAAACCTTCCGGCACCGGCAGGCCGAGCTTGTTCAGCATCTCGCCCAAATGAGCCGCCTTGCCGCCCACCAAGGTGTCATCCGCGGCGGTCAATTCGCTAAACCGCGCCACCCAGCGGCCCTGGGGGATGGTGCGGCGCCGGGCCAGGAGCTTGCGCACCTCATCGGAAATGGCGTCTTGCACATGCAAAAGCCCTTGATAAGAACCATGGGCCATCTGGTCTAGGTAGCGGACCATGGCCTCCACCGAGGCCATGAGTTCCTCCACCTTTTGGTAGACATATTCCATGTCAAAGGAGGATTCGCCCTGCAGCTTGCTCTGCAGGTCGCTCATCACCTCCAGGGCGTTCTCATTGTTCTCCAGGGCCTTGGTAAAAAGGGTGTAACGCTGGCTGAAAGCGCAGGAAGCCCCCTCGTCGGGAGACGCAGGGCCTGGGCCCGGGTCTGCGGAGAGGGGGCTCTTGTTCGGCTTGCCCGTGGCTGCTTTCTTCAGGAGCTTAATCATGACATCAGCATACCAGAATAGGCATCGGGCCTAAGAGACTAAGCGCCAAGAATGGACAGTCCCAGCTCCATGAAAACATCCTGCAGGCGCACCACGCCTCCGCCCATCGTGCTGAACCAGAGGACCCCGG
>CAZDRW010000693.1:0-2039 GCA_964507555.1 uncultured Desulfarculaceae bacterium | reverse complement strand
CCCCAACCTGGCGGGCAAGCTGCTGTTCGTGGATGCCTCGGACGCGGCCGATGCCCGCTGGGTGCCTTTTGAACGTATTTCACAAGCCCAACTTACCCCGGATACCGAGGCGGTTGTGCGCCGCGCCAGAGGTCTGAACTTAGGTCATTGATTCCATGTGAGATAGGGTACAAGATTATTGACACTGCTTTGCCTGGGTGCTATGGTGCGGCAGTTTCGGACCTGGCAAATGCAGGACGGTCAGAGACTTGAGGGTTTCCTGAATCATTTAACCATTCAAGGTTGTATTCCGCGCTAAGGGTCGTCGTCGGCTTTATTAGCGCGGCGCTCGCCGGGCGTCATATCGGTGGGTGGCAGCAATGCTTACAACACTGGCAGAGGGTCTATGGCAACGCACGGCAAGAAACAGGTTAATCGGTCCCCTGTGGACTGGTGGCTCTTTGTGTTGGGGTTTGTGCTTTTCGCTGCCGTGGGCTTCTGGGCTACCCCGGCCATCCTCTACGCCGAGAAGCCCCAGCCCTTCCAGTTTTCTCACAAACTTCACATGGAACAGGTTAGCGAAGGCTGCAAATCCTGCCACGCCTTCCGCAAAGACGGCTCCTATACCGGCATCCCCAACTTGGAAAAGTGCAAGGAATGCCATGGTGAAGACCCCAATGGCCAGACGCCCGAGGAAAAGGTCTTTGCCAAGGAATATGTGGCCAAGGATAAGCCCATTCCCTGGCAGGTCTACGCCAAGCAGCCACCATGCGTGTTCTTCTCTCATGCGGCGCACATTGCCAACGCCGGAATGGAATGCGCCAAATGCCATGGCGATCATGGCAAGAGCACTAAGCTGCGCACCTATGAGTACAACCGGCTCACGGGCTACAGCCGCGACATTTGGGGTTGGAGCCTCATTCCCCTGGGCAATCCGCCCAAGCGCATGAAAATGGACGACTGCGCCAGATGTCACCGGGATAACGGCGTGCGCGACGCCTGCTTCGTCTGCCACAAATAGGCGGCATTGGGTCGAGGAGATTCTCGATGAATTGGGACAGAAGAGCCTTTGTGAAATTCGCAGTGGGAGCGGTGGTGGGCCTCCAAGCCAGCCCGCTGGTCCCCAAATTAATGGACGATGTGGCGATATGGACCCAAAACTGGTCCTGGGTGCCTGACCCGGAAACCGGTTCGGTGGCGTTCGCCAAATCGATTAACCCCGACACCCTTACCGGCGTCAAGACGCGCTTGGTGAAAGCCCGGCTATCGGGAAAAAGAGTGATCCGGGTGGAAGGCGATCCCGAGCATCCGCTCAGCCAGGGTGGCGTGATCGCCGCCGACGCCAGCGTGCCCCAAAAGGCGTATTACAACGCCATGCGGGCCGACGCGCCTATGATGCGCAAGGAAGGCGTGCGCGGCCGGGTGCCGGCCGCCGAAGCCCTCAAGAAGGTGGCCGAAAAGCTAGGTGAGTTGGCCAAGGCGGGCAAGGCCTCGCAGGTGGCCATCATCGCCGACGACCCCTACAGCGTCACCGGCGAGATGCTGATGCGCCTGGCCGCGGCCTACGGCACGCCCAACCTGGTGTTCATGCCTTCAGCCAAGCAGACCTTGGCCCTGGCCGGCCAGCTGCTGTTCGGCCAAAACAATATCGGCTTTGACCTGCTGAACTCCTCCTACACCATCAGCTTCGGCACTCCGCTTCTGGAGGGCTTCGGCGCGCCGGTGGCCACCCGCAAGGCGTTCGCCGCCTGGCGCAAGGACCCCATGAACCGGGCCACCTTGGTGCAGGTCGAGCCGCGCTCCTCGGTAACCGCCAGTCAGGCCGACCTGTGGCTGGCCTGCAAGCCGGGCACCGAGGGCGTTATGGCCTTTGCCATCGCAAATCTAATTATCCAGGCGGGCCAGGCGGATTCAGCCGTGGCCAGCGCGGCGGGCTTTGATCAGTTCAAAGCCATGTTGGCCGGCATGTACGGCCTGGACAAAGCCAGCCAGGATACCGGAGTTCCGGCCGCAAAGATCAAGGCCGTGGCCGAGGGCTTCATGAAGGCCCCTAAGGCGGT
>CAZDRW010000692.1:0-2042 GCA_964507555.1 uncultured Desulfarculaceae bacterium | reverse complement strand
GGCCAGTGGTGCGGCAAGCGTGCAACCCGGGAGCGTCTTCAACCAAGAAACGGATCTCACCGGTTTCCTAATTAGTTCCAATATCATAGTCCAATACCAAACCCTGTCGTACAACCAGCCCAACACCTATGGCAATGCCCTGGCCCTATGGCAGGCATCTCAAGTGCCTTACGGCCAGGCTCCCTTGAGCTTGCTCCCCATTGCCACCAGCAGCACCTCCGGGTCTCAATTCATACCAAACCAGATAAACAACCAGGTTCCTTACACCGTGGGATTCGCCACCAACAGCGATAACTTGAACACAGTGTGCTCCAGCTTGACTTTCTTTCCCGGCCGCACCGACGGGGTGGCCTTTGCCACCCAAATTCATCCCGCTTACATCGGCTCAACATCCATGGTGATTCATTATCAAACCCCGGTGGGCAACCAGCCGGCTAGCAATGGCAACTGGGTGGGCCTGTGGCAGGGTTCGTCCCCCAGTTACAACGGATACAGCCCTTTGGCCAAGGCCATGGTGGATAGCGATGCCAACACCGGTACCGTGGCCATTAATATTCCCTTCGCCATCGGCGCAACCTATGCCGTGGCCTATTTTGTGGGAGAACGTTCCACGGACATGGCTGCTTCGTTCACCATGACCACTTAGGAGCGCGCCAGCTCCGGTCTTGGCCGGCCCATCTCTTGGTGGGCCAACTGGTTTAAGCAAACACTTATACTTTGTTAGGGATGAATAGCTAAAGCCATCACCAGCAACAGGCCAAAGGCGGCCAGCACGGCCAGGCGCGGGTGCGGCCTTATGAGCCAATTGCTGGAAACATAGGCCAGCACCCCGGCCGAAACCGCCACCATGAGAAACTTCACGGTCCCGGGGATGGCGCTTAGGGGCAGCAGGATCAATTGGGCAGCCGCCACGAAAACATAATGGGACAAATAGATGTTATAGGAGTTGGCCGCTAGACTTATGTCCCGGGCCTTGGGCTGGTTCCAGTATTTGAGGCCCAGCGACATTGAAAGGCCCAGGCAGGCGGCGCACAGGAAATTTACGATCAGGAAATAGACCGGACCGTAGAGGCTCTGCTTCAGCTCCGCCGGTGCTGCGCTAAACAGCGTGTAGACCACCAACAAGGCGGCAAGCAGCACCGCAAATGTCGGTACCCAGAAAGATAAGCGCCCGGGAAACCAGCCCCGCTCCAGCCATTTGTTGCGGAAGGTGGCGACCCCCAGGGCGAAGTAGACCGCATAGAAAAAGAAGCGGGAGGGACGGAACTGGATCACATTGCCCAGGGTGAAAAACGGCTCCGGGTGCTGGAGGTTGGGCACATAGGCAAGCATTAGCCCCACGGTTGAGAAGCTGAGCAGGGTGGTTGCCAGGCTAAGGCTTACGAAAAACGCCACGGTGGTTTTCGCGGTGGCGGGCCTGGACTGCCAAGTCCTATGCGCGCTGTCCAGCCGCTTTTTCCCCAGCGCAGATATAAGCGCGAACCCGAAAAAGAACACAAGCAACAAAGACAAAAACCACATGTAACGCTGGGTGAACTGGTTGGTCTGCATCATCTGGTTCAGGGAGGTGATGAAACCCAGGTTGAATTCAAGGGCTTTGCGCATGATTTCAAGCCACAAGTCCCCATAGCTCTGAGTCAGTTTGAAACCGTTGCGGGTGTAGTGATAGATGAACCCCACGATTGGGCAGATGGTGAGAATGCAAACCAGCCAGGGGATGCCCAGCCTTTTGAGCTTGCCGATAAGGAAACCGGCCACGCCCTTTTTCCGCAGGTTGGGCAGCGCGAAGTAGCCGGCAATGTAGAAGAGCAGCGGCATGGCGAACACGTCGCTGATGGCGCCCAGCCAGCGCGCGAGAAGGCTTTGGCCGGGATCGGCCACGGCCCACCAGCCCAGGCCGTTGTAGGCGTTGGCCGAGTGCTCGGCCACCACAAAGAGCACGAAAAGATAGCGCAGATTGTCGAAGAAAATAAGCCGCCCGCCAGACGGCGTGTTGTCCAGCATGCTTGCCTGGCCCCCCTTAAGCTATGTCTTTTACAGGC
>CAZDRW010000691.1:0-2045 GCA_964507555.1 uncultured Desulfarculaceae bacterium | reverse complement strand
TTGCCGAGATGAATCGCCGGACTGCCCAGTCTCTGGGCATCAAAGATGGTGACAGCGTTGCAGTCAAATCTCGACGGGGAGAGGTTGAGGTCAAGGCGAAGGTCGGTGCAAAGATCGAGCCGGGTGTGGTGTTCCTGCCGTTCCATTTCGCCGAGGCATCGGCCAACGTGCTGACCAACCCGGCACTTGACCCCCTCTGCAAGATACCCGAGTATAAGGTGTGCGCGGTGCGGGTGAAAAAAGCAGCCTAGGGCGGAAATGATTTAACCGAACTGGGGCGTCCCGCACAGCGCGGGAGGCCCCTTTTTATTGGGGGGTAAAGCTAGAATCAGTAACCGAAAGCGGTGACTATTGGATCCTTCCCGACGTCTGATGATCAACGAGGCCCAACTGGTGCTGGCCGAAAAACGCACCAGCCTGGCCGCCTTGCGCACGGGACTTGCGCTCGTGGGCCTGCCCATGGCTGTGATGAGCTTTCTCATCGTCATGTCGGAACACTACCACTTGGAGCAGGTATGGATATATTTGCTGCCGATAGCGGTGGTTTGCACGGCGATGGCAACGCTTGGCGGGTACATGTGTTGGCGGGCCGTGGTGCGGATTCATCGCGCCGATGCCCACTTGGCTCATCTGAAAAGCATCAGCCAGGAAGTGGGCGAGCAATTGGAATAACTCAGGGAGGCCGGTCATGACTGCGGAAAAGATCAGAGGCCAGGCAGGCGAGATCGAAAAGCCCATACCTTTGGCGGAAGAGCTGACCGGCCACCTGAGCCGCCTGAAGAGCGCCAGAAGAGGCAAAATGCTGGGCCTCGGCTTGAACGGTCTGCCCAAGCTGGAGCAGGCCACCGGCGGTTTAAGGGGGCTCATGGTGCTGGCCGCCGCACCCAACGTGGGCAAAACCGCGCTGGCCGTGCAGCTGGGCCTGGACGCGGTGATGAGCGACCCCAACGTCTGCTTCCTTTTCCTTTCCTTGGAGATGCCGCGCGGCGAAATTACCACCCGGCTCTTGTGCAACCTGGCCCGCATGGATTGGTCGCGGGTGGTGCTGGGCCCGGGACCGGACGGCTTTAGCGATGAAGAAGAAGTGGCCCTGGCCGATGCCCGCTTGAAGCTTGCCGAACTGGGCAGCCGCATCATGATCCTGGACGCCGCCAATTTCGCGGACCCCACCGTGGAGGGGGCTCTGGCTTGGCTGGCCGAGCTCAAGGCCAAAAGCGGCTGCCCCCGGGCGCTGGTGCTGGTGGACTATCTGCAGGTGTTCCCCTTGCCCCAGGAGGTGCGCCAGGAAAGGGGCCTCAGCAGCGATCTGGACGTGGACCGCTGGCGCATCGGGGCCATGAAGGAGCTGAGGGACCTTGCCGGCGAGGCGGTGCTGGTGATCTCCGAGGTGAACAAGCCGCGGCAGGGCGGCGTCTGGGCCAATTCCATGGAGGACATCACCGGCAGCGCGCGCGGCATCTACACCCCGGACATGGTTTTTCTGCTGCAGGCTTTGAGCGAAGAACAGAGCGCCCTGGAAATTGGCGGCAACCCCGCAGAGGCGCGCGCCACCTTGCGCCGGCTGGGCCTGACCTTCAACCGCCTGGTCATCGCCAAGGGGCGCGACGGCGTCACCCGGGGCTCCCTGGATCTGACCTTCTTCTACCGCCAGACCCGTTTCGCCCAAGGCTTTAGACATCTGTTCTAAATTGTGCTTAGAAATGCCAAAATGATGACAGGGGGATAAAAATACTCAGGAATAAAAAAAGAAGGTAGGAAAAATTTGCCGGTTGAGAAGTGAAATAGACTTGTAAAGCAAAAATCGTTCCGGACAATAGCTAGCGTTTATCGTTTAAATTAATTGTCAAATTATCAATGACAATATTGATGTGGTTTCCTTTGAGTAGCGCCTTTTTAATAGTCTTCTGTCTATACTGTTGGCCCTCGGCAACAATCCCTTCATTTTCACTTATAATTTTGGGGAGTTGTTTCTTAGGGGTCACGGCGTTCAGCGCTGAAAACGCATTGAAGGCAGCCTATGACGAACTTGAAGACCGGGTTGAAAA
>CAZDRW010000690.1:0-2052 GCA_964507555.1 uncultured Desulfarculaceae bacterium | reverse complement strand
CCGCTTCCAGGCCGTCCATGCCGGTGTGGGCAATGCGGACCCGGTTCCCTTGAGACTCTAATAGCGCCTCAAGCTGGCCGCAGAGCGCCTGGTCCTCGTCCACGATGAGTATGGTGCCCACCTGGTCTATTTTCTCCGCGCCCCAACTCTTGGGGTACTTTGCAGGGCGTTTTAGTGGTGGTGGTTCTGGCCGGGCGTGTGCCCGCCGGCAGCCACGTAGCGCGCTTCAGTGGGGCCCAGGGTAGTGGCCTCATAGGCCGCCGCGCCCTTGAGATAAACAGCCTGGCCCGGTTGCAGGGTCAGTGAACCGTCGGTTCCCTTGATCTGGATTGAGCCGCTAACCGCCAAGATGATTTCCTCGTGGCCCTCGCCTGGTTTCAATATGCGGGGCTCTTCGCCGGGATTCAGCACGCCGTAGAGCATGTAGCAGGCATGCGTGCCCAGATCCTTTAGGCCCAGCACCGTCTCGCCGCCCTCGCGGGGGGCCCGTCCCGCCACATCATAGACCTTTAGCACGTTACTTCCTCCCTGAAAAGACTATGTGTTTATACCATAAAGCGCACACATCACCGGATCGGGCTGGTCCGGGGATGGAGCCCGGAAACGGCAGCCGCCGCCGCAATCATCCGCCGCCTGGCAGGCCGCGCAATTCGGCACCTGGCTAAGCGCCATGGGTTTGCGCCGCGCCCAGCAGGTCCAGAGGCCTTCGCTTAAGCGTCCCAAGGGCGCGTCAAAATAAAAACCGCACTGGGCGACTTTACCGTCTGCGGCCACGGTGCAAAGATGCAGGCCGCAGGCCATGCCTCCGCTGCCGCCGTGATAGGCCCCGCCAAAGGCATATTCCATGGCGTTGGCCGCCTGCTCTGGGGTGATCGCCAGGCCTGGCTTATCAGCCAAGCGCCCGGCCACGCAGGGCGCGTCCACGCCCCATTCCTGGGCGCCCAGCTCCTGCACCAGCTCGGCCAGGCCGGGCATTTCGTCCAAGTTTGCGGCGTGGGCCATGGTGGCGATGGAAAGCTTCAAGCCGGCCTCGGCTACCCGCCGCGCCGCCGCAACCGCTCCCGCGAAGCTGTCCGGTCCCCGCAGGCTCTCGTGCCCGGTCTGCAGTCCGTCCAAGCTGATCTGCACCTCGTCGCAATTAAGGCGCGCCAAAAGCTTTTGATCCAGCATAAGCCCATTGGTTAATAGCACCCTGCGCAGGGGAAGCCCGGCCAGCGCCGCGTTGATCTCGTCCCAGCGCGGGTGCATCAGAGGCTCGCCGCCGCTTAGCAAAAGGCGCAGGCCTCCCATGGCCTCGAACTCGCGCACCAGGTCTGCGAAAGCGGTCACTTCCATGTCCACCGGCCGGGCCTTGCCCAGATAGCAATGGGCGCAGGCCAGGTTGCAGCGCCAGCTCACCTGAGCTTCCAAATAGCGCAAGGAGGGCAGGGGGCCTTGGCACAACGGCAGGGGGCGCGGCCGGGGCTGGTCGCTGAGTTCCAGGATGCCTTCATCCAGGCAAAAGCGGGCGAACTCGGGTTCCAGGTCGGCCTGCTCCAAGGTCATATCCCCTCGGCAGAGCTTGAGGCCCTGCAAGGCTTCCTGGTTGAGTTCGTAAAGCTCGTCAGCCCGGCGGTCGTAGAGGCAGGGCTCCTCCAGAAGACGCAGGCTCACATGACTGGCCAGGCGTACATAGCGTTGCATATCGCTCATGGCTCTTCCGACGCTGGCGCTAGGTCGTGTCCTTGGGCTAAAAGGGCGGCCACCACCCGTAAGCCTCCGCAAGGCTCGCACTCTTGTCTGGGCACCTCGGGGTCGCGGAAGTCGCAGCCGTCAATTAGGAAAGCGCACTGGGCGCAGATACTTTTCAGCAAGGGATGGTTTTCGGATATGCCGTAAAGATGGCCCTTACGATCGGGCGGCAACTGCGCCACGGCTGCATGGAGGCTGGGCTGGGTTTCCAGCCAATTAAGACCGCCACAGCCCTCGGGGTCCGGCTTGTCGGCCTTGTAGTAGCGGCAGAAACCAGGGCAGATGATTGGTCGCATGCGGCCGTATCCCTTAAATGAGGAA
>CAZDRW010000689.1:0-2058 GCA_964507555.1 uncultured Desulfarculaceae bacterium | reverse complement strand
CGCCGAACAGAGCCGTCTTGACCCCGCCCACGAACTGCACGTCATAGGAAACCGAGGGCTTCAGGGCCACCAGGCAGCCGGTGTCGACCCTTATGACCTCGCCCGGTGCCAGGTCCATCTCCAAAAGGGTGCCGCCCGCGTGCACAAAGGCCAGGCCGTCGCCCTGGAGTCGCTGCATGATGAAACCTTCGCCGCCGAACAGGCCCACCCCGATCTTCTTTTGGAAGGCTATCTCCAGGGCCACTCCGCGGGCCGCGCAGAGAAAGGCGTCGCGCTGGCAGATGATCTCGCCGCCCAGCTCGCCCAGATGCAGGGGCAGGATCTTGCCCGGATAGGGCGCGCCGAAAGACACCTTCTCCTTGCCCGTCCCGCCCGAGTTGGTGAAGATGGTCATGAACAGGCTCTCGCCGGTGAGTAGGCGTTTGCCGGCGCCCAACAGGCTGTCCATCAAGCCTTGCGCCTTTTGCTGCCGGCGGCCGTCGCCGAAGATGGTCTCCATGGAAATACCCTGGGTCATGTAGAACATGGCTCCAGCCTCGGCCACCGCGCTCTCGCCCGGATCCAGTTCGATGTCCACATACTGCATCTCGCTGCCTTCGATCACATAGTCGATCTCATCGGCGCCAAGCGCAGCTCCCGGCGGAGGAGGCGGGGGCGCCGCTGCCCCCTGCAAGAGGCCGGCTAGAATCCCAACCGCCTTCAGCGGGGTCCACTCGGAAAAGCCGGGGCCGTATACCAGGGTGTTGGCGTCGATTTGTACTGAGTTGAGCTTGTCCTTGATCTCTTCCTGGCTGAAGGGCCCCTGGGTCTTGCCATCAACCGCGACATACCATTGATCCGCCATTTCGTACTCTCCCGGTGGGTGTTCTTGGGGCAATCCTATCAAATATAACAAAAGCTTGCTAACCCTTGCCAGGATTCGCTAAATGGGGGAGAATTAGATTATAGAAATATCTTGATCAAGAGATGGTCGGCGCCTGTGGGGACATGTTGCTAACCATTTCGCCGGAGTATTTTCCATGGTCAAGCCCGAATTAACCATCAACAATAAAAAAGTCCGCTTCACTCCAGGCCAAACCATATTGGAAGTGGCCCGCGACCACGGCTATGAAATCCCCACGCTCTGCCACTTGAAGGACTGCACGCCCACCGGCTCCTGCCGCATGTGTTTGGTGGAGGTAAAAGGCGCGCGCACCCTGGTGGCATCTTGCGCCATGCCGGCCGCCGAAGGCATGGAGATCCAAACCGACACCGAGAAGGTGCACAGAGACCGACGGCTGATCGTGGAACTCCTTTTGTCCAGCGGCGACCACAACTGCTTGGTCTGCGAAGCCAATGGCGCTTGTAAGTTGCAGGCCCTGGCCTACCGCTACGGGGTGGATGCGGTGCGCTTCCCCTTGCTGACCCAGCAATATCCCGTAGAGGACCTGAACCCTCTCATCATACGCGATTTTTCCAAATGCATCCTCTGCGGCCGCTGCGTGCAGGCCTGCAACGAGGTGCAGGTCAACCGGGCCATCGGTTTCGGCTACCGCGGCGCCAAGTCCAAGATAGTCACCGCCGGCGACCGGCCCTATCATGAGAGCGATTGCGTGTTCTGCGGCCAGTGCGTGGAGGTCTGCCCGGTGGGGGCGCTTACCGAGAAAAAGGCCAAAGGCAAGGGCCGTCCCTGGGAAATGAAGAAAGTCCGCACCACCTGCACCTATTGCGGGGTCGGCTGCCAGATGGACTTGCACGTCAAGGATAATCGCGTCATCAAGGTCACCGCCGCTCCCGACGGCCCGCCCAACTTCGGCCGGCTATGCGTCAAGGGCCGCTTTGGCTATGACTTCATCAATTCGCCGGAAAGGCTGACCTCTCCTCTAATCAAGGAGGATGGCGATTTCCGGGAGGCCTCCTGGGATGAAGCCCTTGACCTGGTGGCGGCCAAGTTCCAAGAGGAAAAGAACGACGACGGCCCCGACGCCGCCGCAGGGCTCTGCTCGGCCCGGGCCGGCAACGAGGCCAACTATCTTTTCCAGAAACTCATGCGCGCGGGGCTCGGCACCAACAACGTCG
>CAZDRW010000688.1:0-2063 GCA_964507555.1 uncultured Desulfarculaceae bacterium | reverse complement strand
GCATGCCTGCAGCAAGCCGGGCGACACCAACTCCAAGAAGCATGAACAGGACTGCCATGCCTGGTGCAAAGAGCATGAAGATTGCGGCAAATGCCTGCCGCTCTTGCCCAGCCCGCCGGGGACCCGGAAGCTGAAAAGCTGGACCGGCTACGGCAAGAACTGGCATGCCTGCAGCAAGCCGGGCGACACCAACTCCAAGAAGCATGAACAGGACTGCAAAAAATGGTGCAAAGAGCATGAAGACTGCGGCAAATGCAGTCCGCTGCCCTGCCCCCCGCCCTCAAAAAACCTCAAGAAATGGACCGGTCCGGGCAAGAATTGGTACGCCTGCCGAAAGATCGTCGATCCCAACCAGGCCTCCCGCCAGCGCCATCAGGAATGCAAGAACTGGTGCGGGGCCGAGAAAAATTGCAAGAAGTGCCTGCCGGCCCTGCCCTGCCCTCCGGGCATGCAAAAGCTCAAGAGCTTCAGCGGTCCCGGCCCCGGCTGGTACGCCTGCGGCCAGAAAAGATCCTGGCGGGATGACAGCGCGGCCCAGCGCAAAAAGTGCCTGGACTGGTGCCAGGCCAACCGGCAATGCGAAAAATGCGTGACCAGCAAGACCGCTTGCCCCCAAGGCACCAATGTCTACTCCAGCTTCGAAGGCCCGGGCCAGAACTACTACGCCTGCGGGCGCCCCGCAGTGGTCGGCACCCCGGCGAGCCAGCCCCCGGAAAGCCAGCGCCGGCCGGGAACCCCGGAAGTCCGTTTCGGCAACTGATGGGTTGAAACAGGGAAACAGCCCGTCTCCAGCGCAGGAGACGGGCTGTAAGGTGCCGCCGGGTTTTTAGCAACCACAGTCAAGTACGTTCTTGTATAGCCAACTTGTACTACGGGACACGCGCCCCATCGCCGTCGTTGATTGGTGCATGTGGATTCATCGTTTCCATTGGCTCGCTACTACCGGGAGGTGCTGGGGGCTGGCTCAAGATTAATGTTCGTGTTTGACCAGCGAAACTTGAACGGGCTATTATGTTCGAAAATTGGGCAACATCACTTTCCGCCGTGCTTTCAGTGAGAAATCATTTCTAAAGATAAGTCACGAGGCCTTTCTTTGCGTCCGGGACAAGCGCTAGGGTACACCGGGGGCGTTAAAAGGCCGAAAAATGAGGAGGTGCGGCGACTGCCGCATAATTTGGGTCAAAGGAGTAACAACGTGGAATTGGACCCCGGCCTGGTTGGCGCTCTGATTAAAGAATATCAAACCATAATCGAGTGGCGCGACACCACCAACTATGCCGCAGCCATCAGTGACAACAATGCCAGTTATTTTGACGATACCTCCCAAGCAGGCATTGTGGCCCATCCCATGTTTCCGGTTGCCGTCACCTGGCCCATTGTGAGCCGATTGGACAAATACCTTGATTCGTCGGAGTTTCCTACTGAAGTTCTCATGACCCAGGTGCACTACTCGGAGCACCTCATCCTGCACCGCCTGATCCGCCCCGATGACATTTTATCCCTTACTGGTTGCCTGGCCGCCCTCTTGCCACATCGCGCGGGAACCCATGCCATTGTCCGCCTGGATGCCGTGGACGCCAAAGGCGGCCCGGTCTTCACGGAATACCTGGGCGCTTTGCTGCGGGGCGTGCACTGCGGCCCGGGTAGTGGGGCCCAGGCCGTGCCCGGCCCGCCGGAGCCCGAGGCCCCGGGGCGCCCCCTTTGGAGTTCGGACATTTTCATCGACCCGGAGCGCCCCTATATCTATGACGCCTGCACTGACATTGTCTTTGCCATCCACACCTCTCCCAGCTTCGCCCAAATGGTTGGTCTGCCGGGAATCATTCTGCAGGGTACCGCCACCCTGGCCTATGCGGTGCGCGAAGTGGTGAACCAAATGGCAGGTGGGAACCCTGCCCGGATAAAAGAGATAGGTTGCAGGTTTACCGGCATGGTGCGACCCGGAAGCAGCATAAAGGTCTGTTGCCTTGGCACCCAGGAGCACCAGGATTTCTCCCAGGTTTTTTTCGAGGTGCTCGACCATGAAGGGGGAAAGGCCATTCGCAAGGGACATATAAAAATCG
>CAZDRW010000687.1:0-2071 GCA_964507555.1 uncultured Desulfarculaceae bacterium | reverse complement strand
AGCGCTCTTCCAGTTCCCAGATATCCTCCCAGGTGCCCAGATTGGGGTCCACGGTCTCGAAATCCTTGACCGCAAATCCCCGGTCCGAGGAATAGGGGAAAAAGGGCAGCAGGTGCAGGGTGTTGATGGTGCCTTCCAGAAAGCTGTCGCAGAACTGCCCCAGGCTGGCCAGGGGCGAGCGGCCGTGGCCCCGGATGAGGTCGCCGTAGGTGATGAGGATGATGTCGCGCTCGGTGAAGCGCCCGGCCCGCTCATAGCCCTTTTCCTGCTCCATGAGCCGGGCGGGCTTGTGGGCATGGTAGACCTGGCAGATGCGCTCCAGTTCGGGCAGGTATTTGGCGGCCGCCTCAGGGCCGTAGATGAATTCCAGCCGGGCTTGCAGCCTTTGGCGCATGGCCGGGCTGAACTCAAAACGCGGCCGCTCGTAATCAGGTTCGGGGTCATGGACCGTGTTGGCGGCTTGGGCAGGGCCCGTGGCCTGGCCCAGCCAGCGCAGGGTTTGCCGGTGATTGATCTTGTGGGTCATTTTTCTCCCGGAAAGGCTGTTTGGTCTCTCGGGGCAGTCAGGCCAGTCCAGTATACAACATTGGCTTAGGCGGAGTCGCGCTCCCAAGGGCAGGCGAGGCGGGAGGGCAGGGCCCCCGCTCCCGCGCACAGGGGAACGGGGGCCGCTATCTCACGTCGCCGGAAAGATCAGCGCTTTTGGCGGGCCTACCCGATTTTGCCCTTGCCTTGCAGGGAGGCGATTTTCCTATAACCCGCGCCGCAGCCCGCCTTGCCGGCGCGCATGGCGCATGGGGGATTGCTCTTGCACCACTTTTCGCAGGCCGCCCGGTTATCGGCCGGGCCGGCATCCGGGGCGGCGGTCTACGCGCCTCCTGCTCTCCGCCGCCGGAATAGCCAATAAAGCAAAAGCCCTGCCGCCAGGGTGACGGCCGAGGGCACTCCCCGCCAGGGATTGTCGGCCAGGGAGAAAACCACCATGGCCAGATTGGCGGCGATGAAAAGAAGCGGGGTGAAGGGATAGCCCGGCACCTTGAAGGGCGGCGGGCAGGGGTCGCGGCGCCGCAGGATGAACAGCGCGGCCACCGAAAGGGCGGCGAAAAGCGACAGGGTGAAGCCTATATAAAACAGAAGGGCATCGAATGAGGCGCTGAGCACCATGACCGCGGCGATGACGGCTTGCAGCCTGACCGCGTTGCTGGGCACGCCGGAGCGGGCATCGATGCGGCCCAGGGCGCCCAGCAAAAGACCGTCGCGGCTCATGGCGTAATAGACCCGGGGGCCGGCCAGGATCATGGCGCCCAAGCCCGACAAGAGGCAGATGCTGATCGCCACGCTAAGGGCCCGGCCCGCCCAGGGCCCCAGGAGCGCCTTGGCCGCCACTGCACCGATCTCCTTGACGCCCGGCATGCCTTCCGGCCCCAGGGCGGCCAGATAGGCCAAGTTGAGAAGCATGTAAAGCAGGGCCACCAGGCCGGTGCCCAAAAGCAGGGCCCGGGGCAGGTTGCGGCTGGGCTTGGTGATCTCGCCGCCCAGATAGGCGGCGGCGTTGAATCCACTGTAGGCGAACGACACGAACACCAAGGCGGTGGCCACCGCCCCGGCGCCGGGGGCCAGCGGCCCGGAAAAGGAAAGCTGCGTCCAATCGGCGGCAGCCGGCCAGAGCCAGAGTCCTGCCAGGATCAGCACCAAGAGCACCAGTACCTTGAAAAGGGTGAGGCTGTTCTGCACACTGAGTCCGATTCCCAGCCGCCGGGTGTGCAGCAGGGTGAAAGCCGCCACAAAGCCAAGCGCTAGCAGGTTCTCCAAGGAGATGACCAGGCCGCCGGCAACCAACCAAGGCTCCCTGGGCGCGCCGGGCCAGGCTTGCAAGAGATAGCCCGCCGCCGCCACCGCCGAAGCCGCGATGGGCGCGGAAAATCCCACCACCAAGGAAATCCAGCCCGAGAGAAAGGCCCACAGCGGGCCGAAGCTCTCGCGCAGATACACGTATTCCCCTCCGGCCCGGGGCAGGCGGGCGCCCAATTCGCCGTAGCAAAGGGCGCCGCACAAGGCGAAGATCCCACCG
>CAZDRW010000686.1:0-2077 GCA_964507555.1 uncultured Desulfarculaceae bacterium | reverse complement strand
CTAGTCTACACCGCTGCCGGATATTGGAACAGCAAGCTGCCTCACCGGGCAAATCTTTTTAAGGGCGGCTTGCGCAGGGCGAAATTATCAGGCGGGAATTTTCTTTTCAGCGGTCTCTTCGGCGCGCCCGATATTCCGGCGGCTCAGCCAATTCTGCAGCTCGTCGAGATAGGTGTAGATCACGGGGGTGATCAAGAGGGTGACCAATTGGCTCACCACCAAGCCGCCGCACACCGCCAGGCCCAGGGCGCGCCGGGACGAGCCGCCGGCCCCGAAGCCAATGGCAATGGGCAGGATGCCGGCGAAAGCCGCAATAGTGGTCATCATGATGGGCCGGAAACGGATGAGTCCGCCTTCCATGATTGACTGTTCCGGGCTCTTGCCCTCCTTGCGCTCGGCCTCCAGAGCGAAGTCGATCATCATGATGGCGTTCTTCTTGACTATGCCGATGAGCATCATGATGCCAACGAATGCGTATAGATCCAGCTCTTCATTAAAGATAAGCAGGGTCAGCAAGGCGCCCATGGCCGCCGAGGGCAGCCCCGCCAGGATAGTGACCGGGTGTATAAAGCTCTCGTATAAGATGCCCAAGATCAAGTAAATCACGCCCAGGGCCAGCACCAAGAGCCAGACCAGGCTGGTCATGGATTTTTCGAATTCCTGGGCCGTGCCCATGAAGCGGCCGGTCACTGTGATAGGCAGGTTCTCTGAGGCCAGCTTTCTCACCGCCTCGGTGGCCGCGCTCAAGGACACCCCCGGCTTGAGGTTGAAGCTGATGGTCACCGCCGGCAACTGGCCCGCGTGGTTAACCTGCAGGGGCCCCAGGCTAAGATCCCGCCGGGTCACCACATCCAAAGGCACCATCTTGCCCTTGTCGGAGCGCACGTAAACCAAGCTTACATCGTCCGCCTTCCTTTGGAAGCGGGGAAGAAGCTCCACGATCACCTTGTACTGATCGGTGGAGGCGTTGATGCGGCTGATCTCCCGGGAGGCATAGGAGGAATAGAGCGCATTCTCTATGGCCTGGGCGCTAACCCCCAGGGTGGCGGCCTTATCGCGGTCGATATTGATGGTGAGCTGCGGGTCGTTGACCATAAGGTCGCTGCTCACATCGCGCACCAAGTCGAGCCCCTGCATGGCCTGGATGAGCTTTTGCGCGGCGGGATAGAGCACGCTGGTTTCGATGGCCTGCAGGGTGTATTGGTAGGCCGCCTTGCCGGTTTCGGCGCCCACTTGGATGGAGGGGGGGTTCATCATGAAGGTCATGATGCCCGGCACCTGGGCGACCTGAGGCCACAGCCTGGCGATGACCTGCTCCGGGCTGGCCTTACGCTTATCGGTGGCCTTCATGAGCACGAAGATCACGCCCGTGTTCATGGCCCCCATGGCGCCCACCACGGGCATGGCGCCTTCCACCGCCGGGTCCTTTGCTATGATGTCCGTGACCTCCAGCATGTGGCGCGACATGCTCTCAAAGGAAATGCCCTGATCTGCCAAGTTGTAGGCAATGAACATACCCCGGTCCTCGGAAGGGATGAAGCCCTTGGGCATTATCATGAAGAGCCAGCCGGTGATGACAAGCATCAGTCCAAAAGCCAGCATGGTGGCCGGCCGGTGCCGGAGCACGAATTTCAAGGCGCGCTCGTAGTGCCTTAGCAGCCAGTCCTTTCCCTCCTCCGCCCGGCTGGCGGCCTCGGCCTTGGTCCGGCGCAGAAAACGACTGGCCAGCATGGGCGTAAGCGATAGCGATACGAAACCCGAAAAAAGTATGGCCACGCAGATGGTCACCGCGAACTCGTAAAGCAGGCGCCCCACCATCCCGGCCATGAAGGCCATGGGTAGAAACACCACGGCCAGGGACAAGGTCATGGAGATGATGGTGAAGCCGATCTCCTTGGCCCCGTCAATGGTGGCGCGGAAGGGCTTTATGCCCATCTCCATGTGGCGCACGATGTTTTCCAGCATGACGATGGCGTCGTCCACCACAAAGCCCACCGACAAGGTCAGCGCCATGAGCGAGATGTTGTCCAGGGAAAAGCCCAATTGGTACATGACGGCGAACGATCCCACGATGGAC
>CAZDRW010000685.1:0-2078 GCA_964507555.1 uncultured Desulfarculaceae bacterium | reverse complement strand
CCGCATATAATTATGATTTTGGTGGGCCTGGGCTTCATAACCCTGGCCATTAAGAAGGAATGGGAGCCCTACGAGCTGCTGCCCATCGGCGCGGGCATGATTCTGGCCAACCTGCCGCTCACCGGCCTCACCAGCCAGCCCGCGCCGGGCATGGCCCCGGGCATGGCCGGCGTTTTAGGCATCATCCTGAAATACGGCCTTTACACCTGGACCATCCTGCCGCAGTTCATTTTCTTCGGCATCGGCGCGCTCACCGACTTCAGCCCGCTGATCGCCAACCCCAAGGCCTTCCTCTTGGGCGCGGCGGCCCAGGTGGGCATCTACACCAGCTTCCTGGGAGCCTTGGCCGTGGGCATTTTCGTGCCTGACTGGGGCTTTAGCCTCAAGGAGGCCTGCTCCATCGGCATCATCGGCGGGGCCGACGGTCCCACCACTATTTACACCACCGGGCTTTTGGCCCCCAATATCATGGGCATCACCGCCACCGCGGCCTATTCCTACATGGCCATGGTGGCCATCATCCAGCCGCCCATCATCAATCTGCTCACCAGCAAGGCCGAGCGCTCGGTGTTCATGAAGCCCACCCTGCGTCCGGTCTCCAGGCCCGAACGCATCCTGTTCCCCATCGTGGCCATGCTGATCATCATCCTCCTCATCCCCAAGAGCGCGCCTTTGGTGGGCTTCCTTTTGCTGGGCAATCTGTTCCGCGAGTCGGGGGTGGTGGAGCGTCTCTCCCAGACCGCCCAGAACGAGCTGATCAACATCATCACCATCCTCCTCATGCTGGGCATCGGCGCCTCCATGCCGGCGGATAGGGTCATGGACCCGCGCACGCTCTTGGTGCTGTTCCTGGGCCTGGCCGCCTTCTGCGTGGGCACCGGCGCCGGCGTGATCTTCGGCAAGATCATGGCCAAGATCTCCAAGGAGCCCTTCAACCCCATGCTGGGCGCGGCTGGCGTTTCGGCGGTGCCCATGAGCGCGCGCATCGTGCATCACATGGGCCAGAAGAACAACAAGCGCAACTTCCTTCTCATGCACGCCATGGGCCCCAACGTGGCCGGCGTCATCGGTTCGGCCGTGGCCGGAGGCTATTTCCTGGGCTTGTTCATAAACTTCTAGGAAAAGAAGACCTGGGGGAAAACCTTTCTTTTGAAGCCAAAAGAAAGGTTTTTCCCCACACCCCCTTTCCAAAGAAAACCGATGGGTCAGGGATGGTCTTAAATGGAGGCCTTGCCAGTCTCGTGCCTTCCCTGCCTGTTGGCCGGGCAATATCGTCTGGATTATCTGTTCCTTTACGTAAAAATTGCACAACACGATGGACGCCGGGCATTTATTGATGCATAATTTCCGGTGTTTGCCAGCGGATGCTTGAACAAGTCCGGCCGATGTTGCGCCCGCCGCCTGCCTGCCCTGCATTGGTGGTTTGTAGTTGATAATTGGATGATCGATATTGGCTCGCCTTGGTTAATTAATTTAAGTAGCCAGCAAAGGAGATTCTCATGGCGGTGGTTACCCTATCCAGACAATACGGATCCAACGGGCTCAAATTGGCTAGAGGTCTTGCCCGTAAGCTGGGCTATCGCTACATCGACCGCGACACCATAGAAACCATGGCCGAGAAGGTGGGTGTCACCAAGGCCGAGGCTCATGCCATCTTGGAAGGCCACCGGGGAACCATGTTCGATCTGGTGGAGAAAATGAGCTCGGCCATCCTCAAAGGAGTCAGCCCCACCAGCGACTCACACAGGCTAGGCCAAGACAGCGCCGACTTCCTGGACAAGGCGGAGGATATGCTGCTCTGGCTGGCCGAGGATGACAATCTGGTCATCGTGGGTTGCGGCGGCCAGAAGACCCTAAAGGATCTGCCTCACGTCGTGCACGTCAGGGTGGTGGCCACCCGGGAGGAGCGGGTGCAAAACCTGATGGCCCGCCAGAAATGCTCCAAGGTGTCGGCCAGCGATCTGATGGACCGGGAGGAAAAGGCAGCCCAGCGTTTCATGGAAAAGCACTGGGGTTTGGACCGAGAAGACCCGGCTCTTTATGATGTGGTGCTGAACATGACCAGTCTGGGGGAGGAG
>CAZDRW010000684.1:0-2083 GCA_964507555.1 uncultured Desulfarculaceae bacterium | reverse complement strand
AAGCGGTCAAAAGGCAGAAGAACTATGAGCGGGTGAGCTCCGGCAGAAAAGGCCGCACCATGCCGGCCGATTCCACGCCCACGAAGATATTGGAGGCCACACCCAGGGACTCGGCCCCGCTGGCGCCCAGGGTACGCACGAAAAGCCGCGCGAACAGGCTCACCACCTTTTGCATGATGCCGGCCTGGTACAGAAGCGCGGTGAGCGCCATGAAGAAGATCACCGTGGGCAGGGCCTGAATCCCCAGGATGAAGCCCAGGGATCCCTCCTGGCCCGGCCCGATGGCCAAGGGGCCGAACACGAACTTGATGCCCGCCTGGGCGTGATCCAAAAGCGCCACCAGGGCCCGGTTCAGCCACAGAAGGCCCACGCGCCCGGCGGGCACGGTGAAAACCAAGGCGCCCATGGCCAGCATGATGCCCAATCCCCAAAACACGGTGGCCAGGCGGACTTGGCGGCGGTTGCGGCCGGTCAGCCAGGCCAAGGCGCAGATAGCCACCAGCCCGCCCGCGCTTACGAGATTGTAATATAAAGGGGCCTCTTGCAATATTTACTCCCGGTTAGGGGCGGTGGGCATCATAACACGGCCGGGGTCCGGATGGATAGGTTCCGTCCGGGACCGGGCCGGCGCTTAGCGGTCTTCTACTGACAGGGCTTGAACTCCACCTTGAGCTTGTAGGCATGGCTTAATGCCTTGTAGCCCAGGTCCTTGCCCACGTAGCAGCCGCAGTCCCGGAATTCCTTGCCCATGGCGCGCCACTGGCGATAGCTGCAAGCTTCGGGATGCACCGAGATGGTGACCGGGCCGCCGGCCTTCACCTTCCAGGAATAGGAGTTCTCATCATAGTCGCGCACCCCGGGATAATACCTGCCGCCGGCCACCCAGCCCTTCAAGCCCACCTCCGGCGGGCTGGAGAGTACGGCCCGCGAACGCCAGCGGCAGGCCCCGTATTCGTGGTTAGCGAATTGGTTCTTGCCGGAGACGCCCATGGTTATGCGCAGGGTGCCGGGGCCGGGCAGCTGCACAATGTGGCTGGCCACCACCGGCCAGGCCTTGTCATTGGCAAAGCTGGCCTGGGTTTGCGGCGAGGCGCCGCTGAAGGTATTGAGCACCTGGTAGTCGCAGGGCCCCTTCTTGACCTGCGGCGCGGGCCGGGGCGCCGGCGGCGGGGACGCGGCCGGGGCGCGGGCCGGTTTCTCCTCCTCCTCCACCAGGATGGCCAAGGGCTCGCTCCAGGGCGAGGATGAGCCCGCCTGGTCGTCCACCATGGCCAGGAATTCATATACGCCCGGCTTGGTCACCCGGCTCTTCCAGCTTATGTTGACCGCGCGGCCCTGCATGGCCACCTTGGTCTCTTTGAATACGCCGCCGTCCGGCGACTTGATGCGTATGTGCAGCGCAAAAGGCCCCTTGCCGCCCACCACCGCCGCCTTGATCAGGACTTTGCCGTCCATGGCGCGCAGGGGATCGGCGCAGGAGAGCTCCACCTTGGGCCCGGCCGGGGGCTTGGCCTCCTCGGGCTGGCCCACCTGGGCCGTGAGCACGAACTCGCCGTGCAAGTGCGGCAGGCCCGGTGTGTCGCTGACCAGCTTGAGCTTGATTCTCACCTCGGCCTTGCCCGCGGCGTCCTTGGCCGGGGTTAGCTTGACGCTGCGCTCCAAATAGCGCCATTTCCGGCGGTCGGAGTTGGACATGTAGAAATCCCGGCGGCCCGGCTCCAGGCCCTCCAGGGACCAGCCCTTGGCCTGGTTATAGGCCGTCTCCATGGTGGACAGGGCCAAGCCGGTGTTGATGAGCTCCACCGTGTGCTCCTTGGCGTAGAGCCGCATGGCCGCAAAGCCCCCCCGCTTGCCCCACACGTCATAGAGGCTCTCGGCCTTGGGGTCCAGGCCCTGCCACATGCCGTATTCGCGGGCGATATTGATTTCAAACTCGGCGCTCGCCTCCGGCGAAACCTTTTCATTGAAGCGCTCCACCTTGACCGCCTGGCCGGCGGGGGTGAGCGTCAGGGGGCGAGAGGATGCCGCAAAAATCGACCGATTTCTATCCCAAGCTCTACACCGGCCTGGTGATAAACAAGTT
>CAZDRW010000683.1:287-2095 GCA_964507555.1 uncultured Desulfarculaceae bacterium | reverse complement strand
TAGATATATTTGGCGAGGCCCGCGTAGGCATCCTCACCGGCGAACGGAAAGAAAACCTGGGCGCCGACCTCATCGTGGGCACCACCGAGATATTGAGAAACCAGCTGTACGACGCCATGCACCATGGGCGCGACCTGGAATCCGGCCTGGTGGTGTTGGACGAAGCTCATTTTTTGGGGGACCCGGAACGAGGCGTGGTTTGGGAAGAGGTGATCATCTATCTGCCGGTACGGGTGAGGTTGCTCCTGTTATCGGCCACGGTGCAAAACGCGGATCAGATTTCGCGCTGGCTCACCTTTGTGCGCGACGAGCCCTGCGCCACGGTGATAGACCAATACCGGCCCGTGCCTTTGTTCCCGGTGTTTTTGATGCCTGATGGTGAACTCACCCCCCTGATGGGCCACAGCGGAGTGTTTTCCCAAGTGCAGCACTTCCTGGAAAAGCAGGGCAAGGAACGCCAGCGGGGGCCCTTGCAGCACGTGCCTCCCTTTAACCGCATCCTGACCGCCCTGGCAACCGCGGATCTCCTGCCAGCCATCTTTTTCCTCAAATCCCGGGCTGACTGTGACAACGCTCTCGGTTTCGTGGCAGGCACCAACCTGCAGGTGGCGCCGGAGAATCGCCAAGCCCTGCAAGCCCAGGTAGAGGCTTTCCTGGAGCGTTATCCTTTCCTGCAAAGCCACCCCCAATTGAGCGCGCTTAAGAGCCAGCATGTGGCCGCCCACCACGCAGGCCATCTGCCCCATTGGAAGCTATTGGTGGAGCGCCTCATGCAACAGGGGCTCTTGAAGGCCATCTTCAGCACCTCCACCGTGGCCGCGGGTGTGAACTTCCCCGCCCGCACCGTGGTGGTCACCCAGAGCGACCGCTTCAACGGCCGTGAGTTCGCGGATCTTTCGGCTAATGATCTATTGCAGATGACGGGCCGGGCCGGTCGCCGGGGCATGGACAAGATCGGCTTCTGCGCGGTGGCTCCAGGGCCTTTCAACAATGTGCCGCTGGTGGCCAGCCTGTTGAACTCGGACCCTGACCCGATCATGAGCCAGCTGTCCATCAACTTCTCCATGGTGCTTAACCTTCTGCTGTCCCACCGGCCGGCCGAGGTCAAGCAGTTATTAGGGCAAAGCTTGGCCACCTTCCAGCGCCTGGAGCGCTCCGAAGGGCGGCCCCGGAAAAAAGGCGGCTTGCAACAGGTGGTCAAATCGCTTACCAAGCGCCTCTCCGGCTCCTTGTGTCCCGGTCCGGAGGAGGCGGTGGTGCGCCGCCGCCGCCGCCGCCAGTTGGCAAAACTGCGCGGCCGCCTGCAGACGGAGCTGACTTCAGTCGAAGAACGCGGCGGCCTTTGGGGCGCCCTTACCAGGGGCCGGGTGTTCATGGACATGTTCGGCTCGCTGGCGGCGGTGATGCGCCGCGAGGGCGATGGCGAGGACGCCGGCGTGCTGGCTGTTAGCCTGCGGCCCGACCGGCGTCTGCAGCGGGGACACCCTCGCCTGGACTTCATCTTGTTGGATGAAATAGCCGGGGTTTTCCAGGAGGTGCTTGATCTGCCCCATGCCGGCGGCGGGCGCATGCTGGCCCAGGCGGTGCTGGATCAGATACCAGCCGAGCCCACCCCGCTGTCGGTGCCGGACATGAAGGAATTGGGCGCGCGCGAAATCAAGGAGGCCCAGGAAAGGCTGTTGACCGTGGACGAGGAACTGGGCGGGCTGATCGGCGAGCTGGACGCCGCCGGGTCGGACGACCCCGCGGCCGCCGCCAACGTGCGCGAGATGCTGCGCCAGCGGGACCGCGCCGTGAAGGTGCCGCGC
>CAZDRW010000683.1:0-277 GCA_964507555.1 uncultured Desulfarculaceae bacterium | reverse complement strand
GGGCTCACCTGCAACAGTTGCCCCCTGGCCAACGAGTGCCTCACGCCCCAAGACGATTTATACGAGCTTTTGGAACAAGGCCAGAAGGTAATGGCCGAAGTGCAGGAAGAGAGCCACGCCTTTTGGTACGACTTCGTGCGCCACCTGGAGTTCCTGCGTTCGGAAGGCTTTGTGGATACGGAGGGAAGGCTCACCGCCGACGGCGAGTGGGCCTCCAAGCTGCGCCTGGATCAGCCCATCCTCATCGCCGAGGCCATCCGCCGGGGCTCCCTGCCCC
>CAZDRW010000682.1:444-2096 GCA_964507555.1 uncultured Desulfarculaceae bacterium | reverse complement strand
CACCGGCATGAGCCGGGACGTGAGCTGGGGCTTCTACATCGCCCAGTTCACCTTCCTGGTCGGCGTTGCCGCCTCGGCCGTGATGCTGGTAACGCCCTTTTATCTGCACAACTACAAGGACTTCGGCCGCATCACCATCCTGGGCGAATTCCTGGCCATTGCCGCAGTCACCATGTGCCTGTTGTTCATCATCGTGGACCTTGGCAAGCCCATGCGCGCGCTCAACGTGCTCTTGCATCCCACGCCCAATTCGATCCTGTTCTGGGACATGATCGTCTTGAACGGATATCTGGCCATCAACCTGGTGGTGGGCTGGGTGGTGCTCAAGGCCGAGCGCAAGCAGCTGCCTCCGCCGGGATGGATCAAGCCCATTATTTATCTATCCATACCGTGGGCGGTCTCCATTCACACGGTGACGGCGTTTTTGTACGCCGGTCTGCCCGGCCGCGGCTACTGGCTCACCGCCATCCTGGCCCCGCGCTTTTTGGCCTCGGCCTTTGCCTCGGGCCCCTCGGTGCTGATTCTGCTTTCCTTGTTTTTACGCAAGTTCACCAAGTTCGATGCCGGTAAGGAGGCCATCCAAAGCCTAGCCAAGATCGTGACCTACGCCATCATCCTGAACCTGTTCTTCCTTTCCTTGGAGTTCTTCACGGTTTTCTATAGCCAAATCCCCAGCCACATGACACACCTGGAGTACCTGTTCGCGGGGTATCACGGCTATGGCGCTCTGGTGCCTTGGATGTGGGCCTCCATGATCTGCGGGTTTGCGGCCATCGCCATTTTGATCAACCCCAAGACCCGCCGCAAAGAGCCGGTTTTGGCTGTGGCGGCGGTGCTGGTGTTCATCTGCACCTGGATCGACAAGGGCATGGGCATGATCTCGGGCGGCTTCGTTCCCAACCCGCTGCACGAGGTTACCGAGTACGCGCCCACCGGCCTGGAACTCACCATTACCTTCGGAGTATACGCGGTGGGTATCATGGTCCTGACCATACTCTACAAGGTGGCCACGGGTGTGAAGGAAGAGATCGGCGACTTGAAGCCCGGCGACGTGGTCGCCAGCCACTAATCCTGTCTCGACCATTGCCAAGCCCTCTCCCGCCAGGGAGGGGGCTTTTTTATGGAGCCCTGACTGCGGAGATAGTCCCCGGCATTTGGCTGCCAGATTAAGCCGGGCAAAAGAAGCGGACTAAAAGATAGCCAGGGCCGGGTTTGCGATTTATCTTATTAGAATAAACCAGACTCGGAGGCAGGCATGGTCAAATATAACGGGATCAACCATCTGGCGATGGCCACCGGCGATATGGATAAGACCATACGTTTCTGGCGCGATCTTTTGGGAATGAGCTTGGTGGCAGGCCTGGGCAGGCCGGGCCGCCGGCATTATTTTTTTCAGATCAACGAAAGCGATCTCATTGCCTTCTTCGAGTGGCCCGGCGTGGAGCCGGGGCCTGAAAAAGAACACGGCTATCCAGTGAAGGGGCCGTTTATTTTCGACCATGTATCCATTGGGGTGGAGGAGAAACTTGACCTCCTGAAGCTGAAGGACGCTCTGGACGCGGCGGGTTTCTGGGCGTCGGAGATCATCGACCACGGCTTCATCCACAGCCTGTATTCCTTCGATCCCAACGGAATACCCATCGAATTCTCCT
>CAZDRW010000682.1:0-434 GCA_964507555.1 uncultured Desulfarculaceae bacterium | reverse complement strand
GTTAATATGCCTGAGGTAGATAAGATAATAACGTCGGGCATCCAGAGATAGAATGCGTTCGCGAAGATAGGAAATATCATAATCTCCTGTAGTATGGGCAACCATATCTCCATCCCAACGGAATACCCATCGAATTCTCCTGGAGCGTGCCCGGCGTGGATATCCGCAAAAAACCCAGCATGGTGGACAAGGCGCCTTCAAGGGTGACCAAGGAAGGTCCCGAGCCCCAGGCCGGTCATTGGCCGCCGGTCGCTGAGCCCACACCGGCCGGCGACTACGCAGCCTATCCCGGCGAAGGCAGGTCCCTGGTGGACCCCGAGACCAAACAGACTTGGTAGCCGATGGTGCCTTGTAAGACCTGGCGGTTGCAGGCAAGCCGAAAATATTCCCGCTGTGGTCACGGCCCTGGGTAGCCGCAACGGTTCAGCTATCGT
>CAZDRW010000681.1:0-2100 GCA_964507555.1 uncultured Desulfarculaceae bacterium | reverse complement strand
TGGAGGAACACGCCCCCGACAGCCCCGAGCAGTGCGCCGACGGCATCTTCCAGGCCGTCGAGTCCTTCCGCGGCCCCGCCCGCCAGGCCGACGACGAAACCATCGTCGTCATCGACCGGATGTGAGCCCCAAGGCCCAACGGGCCGGTCCGGAGCCCCAACGGGGCCGTTCCCCGTAGCATGGGCGTCTCGCCCATGAGTCCCAAGGCCGTCCCGGCCCTGCCGACGGTTCCGCTGAAGTTCAGCAAATACCACCTGGCGCCAAAGAAAAGGACCTAACGGAAATATTCGGCAGTGTGGAAAATTTTCGAAACATAGCCATAACTCATTTAGAGGTTGAGGAAGACCGCAAGGGCGTGCGGGTTTGGATGGATCACCCCGAAACCAAGGCCAAATTTTATAAGCAAAGCCTGGAGTTCACAGCGGCGGCAGTACGCGGGGCGGCGCCGGCAGGAGCAAATTGGGTGGCTCCGGTTATAACCTAGCATCTTAGGTTGCCCGCGATTACCTGCGGGGCTGCCCCAAGCGGCCTGTATCCCCTCCAAAATATTTAACGATTTCGCCAGCCGCGTCGGTGAGGTTGGCTTTGCCGTTTTCTCCCCGCAACCAGGACATGCAATAGAAGCCTCCGCGCTCGGGCGTAAATCCCTGGCGCGGGTAGCCCCGCTGGCTGAAAATGGCGAAAGAATCCGGCTGCACGCCCGCCAGGAAGGTTTCGATCCAGCCATATATTTGCTGATAAGCGCTGTAAATTTGGTAGGTGGCGAGTTCCCTGACCTTCTGCAGGTATTCCAAGGCCGTAAACCCAATCACCAAGAGGTCCACCGCCGGCAGGTTGGCGGCGGCAATCAGCTTGTTGCGCTCATTCTGCAGAAGCAGCCCTTCCTGACGGATATCATTCTCCAAGCGCTGAGGCGCGGTCTGCAATTCGAACTCGCTCAGCGCAAAATCAGTGCGATAGCCTGTGGCTAACACTCTGGGCGTAAGCTCGGAGGGGTGCACCAGCTCCGGGCTTAAAAGGCCTCCAGGAAAGCCGGCCAGCGTCCATCCGTTAACTTTGGGCGGCGGCGTGGTGAGTGGTGCGGCCACAAGCCCCACCGGGACCTCCGGCCCCAGCACCTCCCAGAAGGCGGGTGTGTTGAGATTATCAATGGTGAGAGGGCGCTCGAACCCGGCTTCTTCCAACTGGCCATGCATGGTCGGCGGGGTGCCGGTATATAGGCTGGCCCAATTGGCGGCGTCTGCCTGGGGGCCGGGTTGGGCCAGGAACTCTCCCCAGGCCGTACCTATAAGTAGATGAGGGGCTGGCATGCGCACCAGTTCCGGCGTAAGGCCACCAACTAAAAAGACGAGCATGCGTGGCGGTTTCTGAGCCACAGTCGGCGGGGCCTGATATTGCAGGCAAGATTCAAACCTGCTTTTGGCGGATTCGTCATCAGGAGATTGCTTTAGGTACCGGCGATAACAAGCCGCCGCGCCCACATAGTCTTTCCTTTGGAAGCAGATGTCGGCCAAGCGCTGCCAGGCCCAGGCATGGCCTGGATGGGCATTAAGCCCTTTTATCAATGCGGTTTCGGCTTCCGCCGGCCTGCCGGTTTGCTCCAGGGCCCGGGCCAGGTTCAAAAGCACCTGGGGCGAATGGGGGGTAAACCCGGCAGCGCTCTCCAGCCTGGTGACAGCCTCCTGGCCATGGCCCTGCCTGAGGGCTTCCTCGGCTTGCTCTATTAATATGGAAGCCTGCTTCTCCCGTTGCTTAATGGAGCCCATGCCAAGGACTTTTTCCGGCCAAGACCATTCAGGTTTTTCCTGATTTACGATTTGCGCCAGTTCCAGGCTCAGATCAGCATGTCCTGCGTTCAAAAGAGTCAAAACAGCCGTCTTGGAGGTCTCCTCACCCTCCCGCTCATTAATAACCAGGCCCATAACCCTTTTGGCTTCATCTTCCCTGCCCAATCTTCCGGCCGCCACCACCCAACGCAACAGCACCGAGTTGAGCTGGTCGAAGCTCATGTTTTCGAAATAAATGTAGTCTTGCGGGTTGGCCCGGCAGTGCTCTTGCAAGTTCAAAAAGTGAGCAGCGTAATCGCAAACGTCCTCCCAG
>CAZDRW010000680.1:0-2107 GCA_964507555.1 uncultured Desulfarculaceae bacterium | reverse complement strand
ACCTAATTATTGAGATGATGAACGACTGCGGAGCCGACGGTGTCAGCGTGGACCAAAAAAACAACGTAGCCCAATCGCGCGAGAAGCTGGGGCCCGATGCACTTATCCTAGGCAACTTCGACCCCTACGGCACCTTGGTGAAAATGGTGGCATCCCAGGTGGAAGGCGTGATCAAGAAGTGTATCGATTATGGCGTGGACGCTGTATGGCCGGGCTGCGACATCTGGCCTGATGTTAAGAAAGAAAACGTGGAGGCTTATGTGGCGGCCGTTCGCAAACACGGCGGCAAGCCCTCCCCGGCTATAGGCAGACTATAGAAACCTAGACAAACCGGGCGCCCCCCGAAACCATTTGCAACGTAATACGGAGGATAAAGCCATGGCCGATGATCAACGCAGAGAAGAACTTCTCAAGGAACTTCATGAAGGCGTGGTGGAGTACGAAGAGGACAGGGTCAAAGCCGCCGCCCAGCAGGTTCTGGACGAAGGCTTAAACGCCTACGACGCCATCATGAACGGTTTGGCCGCGGGCATGGAGGAGGTCGGTGATCTGTACGACCAGCAAGAGTACTTCGTTCCCGAACTGCTCATGTGCGCAGACGCCCTCTACGCCGGCCTGGATATCTTAAAGCCCCACATCAAACCCGAGGACCTCGGCGCCTCAGCCAAGGGGCAGGTGGTTATAGGCACAGTGCAAGGAGACGTGCATGACATCGGCAAAAACATCATCAAAATGATGTTCGAAGTGGCCGGCTTTACCGTGCATGATTTGGGCCGCGACGTTCCCTTGGAGAAATTCGTGGAGGAGCAACTTAAGACCGACTCCGAGATCGTGGCCTTAAGCGCCATGATGACCACCACCATGATGGGCATGCAAAAGGTCATCGAGATGATCAAGGAGAAAAACCCCAATGTCCAAATCATGCTGGGCGGAGCGCCGGTGACCAGCGACGTAGCCGACCTGTTCGGAGCCGACGGCTATGCCGAAAGCGCGGGAAATGCGGTACAAGAAGCGGTGAAGATGATCGCCAACTTGCGCAAGCTGCAGAACCAATAAGTATGCATGCCGGCTAACCGGCCTGCATACTTGCCATGGACCAAGATAAATCGCGGGCCGGCCTCAGGCCAGTAGCGCCTGGGCCGGACTCGAAGTCTCCTTGGAGAGCTGACTAATGTCTACAGCGGATAAGGTTAAGGTTATCTTCCAGCCATCGGGCCGCCGGGGCGAAGTTGAACGTGGCATTAACATCATCGAAGCTTCCCGTCAAATCGGCGTGGATATCGAGGCGCTGTGCGGCGAGAAGAAAGTTTGTGGCAAGTGCAAGGTTCGCATTGAGCAGGGCAGCTTCGAGAAATTCGGCATCGTGTCCAGCCTGGACAATTTGAGCGCTTGGCAAAAGGAAGAGGGCAAATTCATCACCGAAGCCGAGCGTGAGCAAGGCTATCGCCTGGGATGCATGGCCAAACTAAACGGCGATGCCCTGGTTTTCGTGCCCGAGGAGTCGCGCGCCGGAAAGCAGGTGGTCTCCAAGGCCGCGCGCGACATACCTATCAACTGGGATCCCACGGTACGCCTCTACACGGTCAGCCTGATTAAGCCCACCTTTGAAGACCCTCTGGGCGATTTCGAGCGCTTCTGCCAGGCGCTGGAGGAAACACACGGGATAAAAGATCTCAACGTGGACCTCTTCGCTTTGCGCGAGCTTCCCGGCGCGCTACGCCAGGGAGAATGGACCGCCACCGCGGCCATTTGGAACCAAAAAGAGATCATCAAGTTCTGGCCCGGCGAAGTGACCGATTACTACGGCCTGGGTATCGATATGGGCACCACCACCGTGGCGGCCTATTTCTGCAACATGAGAACCATGGAGGTGATCGACACGGTCTCCATGATGAACCCGCAGTGCAAGTACGGCGAGGACGTCATGGCCCGCATCACCTACCACATGCAGAATCCCGGCGGCCTGGAACGCATGTCCAATGATATCGTTGAGGGACTGAACACCTTAATCAAAAAAGCCTGCGAGGCCACCTGGCCGCCCAAAAAAAAGAAGCGGGATGAAAACGGTAAGGCTCTAAAAGACGATAACGGGGTGTTTGTCTTGGAG
>CAZDRW010000679.1:0-2127 GCA_964507555.1 uncultured Desulfarculaceae bacterium | reverse complement strand
TGAGCTGGAGCCGGACGGCGGCCCGGGACGCACCGGGCGCGGCGTCCCTACTTTACATCCGGTGGTGGACTTCCATATACATCCCAAGTCGCCGGACTTGAAGTTCATGAGCGACCTGCGCAAGGCGGGCGTCACCCACGCCGTGATTCTAGCCACCGATACGGACCCGGAGGACGTGGAGCGCCAGGAGGTGCAGGTTGAATTGCGCCGGGCTTACGGCGGTTGCGCCCTGTCGGCCCAAGTTCCCTTTGAACGTTGGTTGAGGCACGCCAAAGCTAGTCTCTATTCCTTTACCCACGTCACCAACCAGGACGTGGCCGACTGGGTGGCGGACTATCCCGATATCCTGATGGGCTTCGGCTCGGTAAACCTTTCGCGCGATAGGGACTACGTGGAGCAGGGCTTGGCTTCCGTAGAGAGATTGGGGCTCAAGGGCATCAAGCTGCTTCCCCACTCTCAGTTTTTCTTTCCTTCCGACCAAGAGGGCCGGGCCAATGAAAACGCTGCGCTCATGTTTGAATTCTGCCGCCGCAACGGTTGGGTGGTTCTATCCCATTCCGGCTGCGGGCCGGGCCCTTTTGAACTCCCCGAACTGAGCCGGGCCTCGCACCCCACGCTTTGGGAGCCCTTGGTCAGGCTCTTCCCTGAAGTGCCCTTGGTGCTGGCCCACGCGGGCGCCTATAGCAAGGAGATTCCCGGCATCTGGCTGCAGGAGGCTTTGCAGTTGGGAGCTAAGCACCGCAATGTCTATCTGGATCTGGCCGCCGTGGATTGGCTGCTGGACCGGGAGATGGTAGTCCAGAAAATCCGTAAAACCATAGGCTTCGACCGGGTGCTTTTCGCCACGGATTATCCCATGCCTCTGCACAACGGGGTGAGCCTGGCGGCCCTGGTGGGAAAGCTGAAAGCGAACCTGCATATGAGCGATAAGGAAAAGCTCGAGGTCCTGGGATTGAACGCCGCCCGTTTGTTGGGTTTGAAATGAATCTGAAGGAGGCCGCTTCCTTGGGGCAGAAATACACTCTGGAAACCATCCGGCAAGCGTTCAAGCAGATAGCCGGTCTGCCCGACAAGGAACTGGACCTGGCCCGCGCCGCTTTTCTGATCTCCCGCCTGGAATATCCCAACCTGGATGAGGATTATTATTTAGACCGCCTGGCCGGCATTTCGCAAAGGCTGCGCGGCCGCATAAAAAATGAGTCGAGCGCGGATGCTATCATAAAAAAAATGGATCACCTCTTTCATCAAGAGGAGGGCTTCAGGGGAAGCCAGGAAAATTATTTTGACCTGCGCAATTGCTACCTAAATCAAGTCATCGATCGCAAACAGGGAATACCAGTTTCCTTGTCTTTAATCTATATGCTGGTGGGTTGGGGCGCCGGGGTTGAACTAAAAGGCATAGGCCTGCCCGGCCACTTCGTGGTGGGCCTGTATCACCACAACCAGATGACCATAATCGACGTTTTCAATCAGGGCGCCGTTCTAGAGGAGGCGGATTGCCGTGAACTGGTGCTGAAAATGTTTGACGGCAAGAAAACGTTTGACGCCGTCCTTTTAGCGCCGCTTAGCTCCAAGGAAGTGCTGATCCGCTTGCTGCGCAACCTGAAGGGGCTATACCGCCACTACGACGACCAGCTCATGGCGTTCCAGATGATTCAATGGATCTTGCAGCTCAACCCCCATGCGGCCCGGGAGCTCAAGGAGCGCGCGCTCATTTACCAGCAGATCGGCGACAATGCCAAGGCGGTGCGTGACTTGGAGATGCTTCTACAAATCAAACCGGAGGCGAAGCGCCGCGAGGAGATACCGCAGCTCCTGGAGGATTTGAAAAAAAATACGAACCTGGTGCATTGATAAAGCCGCGGACCTGACAAAAGGAAGATGAGTTGGAGATGGACGCAACCGAATTGGAGAGACGAAACGCCATAACCCAGGTGGCCATAGAGCTGGGCATAAAAGTAAGGGGCAGCGTGGGAGAGTGCTTTCAGGCGGAAAAACACCCGGCGGGGGAGAACGGGTTATCTTTGTTTTTCAACCCCGCCAGGAACACCTTCTTTTGCCGTACCTGCCCAGAACTGGGCGGCGGGGTAATCGGTACCGAGATATCCGTACCGGCTACCTGATGAG
>CAZDRW010000678.1:0-2136 GCA_964507555.1 uncultured Desulfarculaceae bacterium | reverse complement strand
AGTTGGGCCAGATCAACCTGGGCTCGGGCCTCGCGGTCAAAGCAATGATTGCCGGTGCGCTTGGCCAGAAGATCCGCCAAAAAAACCGCTCCGGCCATGTCTTCCTGCTCGCCCGCCCGCCAAGGCTCGTGATGATGGGCCACCGCTTTGGCCAGATCTTGGGGCAGATCCCAAAACAGGAGGAGTTGCTCGCCCACGAAGCCGTGGTCGAAACGCAGGACTTCGGCCTCGGCCAAGGGCCAGGGCAGGCGCTTTTGTTCGATCACGGCAAGAACCTTGTCAACGTCGGCGGAGCGGAAGGCGTCCAAGGCGACCTTGCCCAGATCGTGCAGCAGGCCCAGGGTGTAATAGCCGCGGCCCAAACCCAGGAAGTCCCTGGCCAACACCTCGGTGAACACCGCCACGATGAGCGAGTGCTTCCAGAGCTTGGCGCGCAGGATGCGGCGCTTTATGGCGCCGGAGGAGCCCAGCGAGGAAAGGATGGCCAAACCCATGGTGAGATTGCGCAGGGTGTCGAAACCCAGCACCATGACCGCTCGGTCCAGGGAGGTGACCGGCTGCAAGGTGCGGAACAGCGGCGAGTTGGCCATCTGCAGCACGCGGGCGGCCAAGGGAGGGTCGCGCATCAGCACCTTTACCAAATCGTCCACCTGGGAATCAGAGCCGGCGGTTAGCCGCGCTACCTCCTGGGCGGCGCCGGGCAGGGTGGGCAGACTATCCGGTTGGCAGCCCAGGATGCGGCTTAAAGCTAGAGCCGCGGACTTGTTGTCAGGGGCCATGGCAGACACGTCTCCGCATGGGTGGCAGCCAAGGGCCATGCCACCGCGCCGCGGGGCGGAGATGGGGAGGCCTTAATGGCGGTGCGCAATCCTGGGCAACAGGATGGTAGTTAATAATGACAAATATGAAGGCTATTTGGCAATAGCTAGGCGAAGAGAGGTGTTGCATTGACCAGCGGAGCGGAGGATTGTAAATAAATAGCAGGTAGACGATTGTTTATTTATAGAGAGGTTGGGCGATCGTGACGCAAAGGGAAAGTTTTGGCGGCATAGAGGCGCAAAGTATATACTGCCCCCAATGCCAAGCGGCCCAGCCGGTGCGTGCCAAACTTCTATTGGTGCTGCCCAGCGGCGAAAAATATGCTTATTATTGCCAGGTGTGCGGGGCGGAAGTCGGATCCAAGATGGAGCAATCGCCGCTTATTAAGGTTCCGTAGGATCAGTTGCCAAAGATGGGCGGTGATTGACTTGTCACGCCCAAACTGGTACTTAGCACCTGTGCCGCCCAATTAGTTCGGCCCATTAGCAAGGAACCAGGATAAGCATGAATCAGCTTTCTCCCAAGCCTGTACGCGCGCTCATAACCGGTGGCGCCGGCTTCATAGGATCGCACCTGGCCGAGTACCTGGTGGCCCAGGGACAGACCGTGCACGCGGTGGACGATCTTTCCACCGGCAGCATCGAAAACCTCGATGCGCTCAAAAACAACCCCAATTTTTCCCACACCATCGCCGATGTGCGCCAAGAGCAGACCTTGGCGGAATTGGTGGACCGCTCGGACGTGGTCTATCACCTGGCCGCGGCTGTGGGGGTTCGGCTCATCGTGGAGAACCCGGTGCGCACCATAGAGACCAATGTGGGCTGCACCGAGATCGTTCTCAAGATGGCCAATAAGAAGCGCAAAAAAGTCATCGTGGCTTCCACCAGCGAGGTCTATGGTAAAAACGAAGCGGTTCCTTTTAGGGAGGATCACGACTTGGTGCTGGGGCCCACCATGAAGGCGCGCTGGGCCTACGCCTGCTCCAAGGCCATCGATGAATTTCTGGCCCTGGCCTATTGGCGGGCGCGGCGCCTGCCGGTGGTGGTCACCCGCCTGTTCAACACGGTGGGTCCCCGCCAAACCGGGCGCTACGGCATGGTGCTGCCCAACTTCGTGCGCCAGGCGCTCATGGGCCAGCCCATCACCGTGTTTGGCGATGGCAAGCAAAGCCGCTGCTTTTCGGCGGTGGACGAGGTGGTGCAAGCGCTGGCCGCCCTGGCGGATTGTCCGGAGGCGGTGGGGCAGGTGGTCAACGTGGGTTCGGATCAGGAGATAAGCATCGCCGGTTTGGCTGAGTTGGTCAAAGAGATGACCGAA
>CAZDRW010000677.1:0-2144 GCA_964507555.1 uncultured Desulfarculaceae bacterium | reverse complement strand
TGGGTGGACATCCCCCAGGAAGTCCTGGAGATATATAAGATTTGGCGGCCCTCGCCTTTATACCGGGCCACTGGCCTGGAAAAGGCCTTGGACTATCCCGGCCAGATTTATTTCAAGAACGAGGGTGTGAGCCCGGCCGGCTCCCACAAGCCCAACACGGCGGTGGCCCAGGCCTATTACAACAAAGAATTCGGGGTAAAAAACATCTGCACCGAAACCGGCGCCGGCCAGTGGGGCAGTGCGCTCGCCTTCGCCTGCCAGCAGTTCGGCCTGGGCTGTAAGGTGTACATGGTCAAGGTGTCGTATAACCAAAAACCATACCGCCGCCTCATGATGCAGACCTGGGGCGCTTCCTGCGTAGCCAGCCCCACCGATACCACCGAGGCTGGGCGCAAAATCCTGGCCAAAGACCCGGACAGCCCGGGCTCTCTGGGCATTGCCATTTCCGAGGCCATCGAGGAAGCGGTGCAGCGCGACGACACCCGCTACTCCCTGGGTTCAGTGCTGAATCACGTGATGCTGCATCAGACCGTGATCGGCCAGGAGGCCAAAAAGCAGATGGAGATCATGGGCGCCTATCCCGACGTGGTGATCGGCTGCGCGGGCGGCGGCTCCAACTTCGCGGGCTTGGCCTTCCCCTTCCTTGCCGACAAAATCGCGGGCAAACAGATCCATGTGGTCGCGGCTGAGCCCACCTCCTGCCCCACCCTGACCCGGGGCCCCTATGGCTACGACTTCGGCGACACCAATCAGACCACGCCGCTTCTGCCCATGCACACCCTGGGTCACGATTTCGTGCCCGCTCCCATCCACGCCGGCGGCCTTCGCTATCACGGCATGGCGCCCATGGTGAGCCATGCCGTCAATATCGGCCTCATCGAGCCTCGGGCCTATGATCAGATCGCCACCTTCAAAGCAGGGCTCATGTTCGCCCGCTATGAGGGCTTCATCCCCGCGCCCGAGACCAACCACGCCATTGCCAGCGTGATAGAGGTGGCCAAGCAGGCCAAGGAAGAGGGCAAGGCCAAGACCATCCTGTTCAACTGGTCCGGTCACGGGTTGGTTGACCTGGCTGCCTATGACGCCTATCTCTCCGGCAAGCTCACACGCTACGAGCTGCCCGAAGAGGAAATTGTGCGGGCCCTGAAGGCCTTGGAGGGCATGCCCAAAATCGGATAATACCTTAATATATAACAACTAAAATGGAGGGGCTTCCTTTGGGGGGCCTCTCCTTTTTTCTGGAAGGATTTGGGCCTGGAACAATTTTGTTTGGTTGCGGCGATTCCGGCTTGCCATTGTTAGTAATTGTTCTTATAATTTATTTAAGAAAGATTACCAACAATTGCATATTGGAGGCGGCCGACATGCTTGGTCTGCAGGATATTAGAGAAGATCAGTTACTTATAAACGAGATAGACTGGGAAATGACGCCGGAAAAGGCTGTTTCCTTGTATTTGGAATGGGGTAACGGCTGGAATCATGGCGTCCGCATGGTCAAAAGCCCGAAAGATGTATCCTACTATTTCGTGGTTTATTCCTGGGACCAGGATCCGGTGATCCATCTGGTGCGGCGCGACACCCAGGGCTCCGAGGAGTTGGCCGCCATTGCGCTTCCCTCCGAGCTGGCCCAGCGCTTTAAGGAGCATTGGGGCGGGCATAAGGGCTTATACGCGCTAACCGACGAACTGCGGGATTGGCTGCGCCAAGAGCTGGGCCTGGACGCCACCTGGCACTAGGTTACTAAGCGCGAATTAGCCCAGTTAATAATTCGGGCCGGCCGGGGTAACCCCAGCCGGCCCGATCAAATTCGGCGTAAGTGGACTTATCGCGTTACTTGCATTGCTTGACTAGCGGGGTCCGCACCGGCTTCACCAAAGCCAGTATTTTGCCCACATCCTCCTTGGTCAGCTTGCCTTTCTTGTTCTTTAAAATCTTTAGGACAGGATCGGTGACTTGCTTTCGCTCGCCGCGCTCCATCATGGCGGCCAATTCCTTGTCATCGGCAACGGCTTGCAGAACCTTTTCCAGGTTGGTGAGGCGCAGGGCGTTGTAGTTGAACAGCGCGATCATGGCGTCGCCCAGGCCCGAGCTAAGGGCCAGCTTGCAGGACACGTAAAGGCACTCAATCATCGAACCGTAGAGCG
>CAZDRW010000676.1:0-2155 GCA_964507555.1 uncultured Desulfarculaceae bacterium | reverse complement strand
CCCGGCTTTACATGGAAAGTTTCTTGGCCACCTTGCGCATCTGCATGCCATGCACCAAGGCCGCGCCACCCTTGATGGCGCAGGCCACGTGCACCGCTTCGGTCATTTCGCCCAGGCTGGATCCCTTTTCCAGGCAAGCCTGGGTGTAGGCGTCGATGCAATAGGGGCATTGCACGGCGTGGGCCACGGCCAGGGCGATCAGGGCTTTTTCGCGGGCGCTCAGCTCGCCTTCGTTGAAAACCTCGGTGTAATAGTCAAAGAATTTTTTGGCCAACTCGGGCGCTTCCTGGCCGATGTCGCCGAATTTGGGCAAATCTTGGGGGTCGTAATACTCGCTCATGGGCAGGCCTCCTGACGGAATCAATGGGGCGCAACAAGCGCAACCTGAGTTTGGTACTCATAAAATATTAAACACGGGAAACCCGCTTATCAAGCAAGGGCCCGGTCAACCTTCCCAGTTTTCATCGAGCATGAGAGGCTCCACCGTGTTGTGCACCCCGGCTTGAAAACTAAAAAGAACAGGATGCGCGCCTTTGAGGAACTCCAGATAGTGCAGCCAAAGCACCAACAGCATCTTAAGGGCCTTGCCCACGTCCTTGGCCAGGTGCTCCCGCACGCTGGCGATTAGCTGGCGTTCCTGGCCGCGGAACCGCGACTCCTCGATGAGATGAAAAAGGGCCACCAAGGCGCGGTACAGCTCCTCGAACTCCCATAGGTTGGGGTTGCGGGTCATGTCCATGATTTCATTTTGACGCTCATGGAGTATTTTGAATACTGCGGAGAGCTTTGCAGGATCGGAATCCATCTCCAGCTTCAAATCCTGCAAGGCGAGTTGGGATTTGCGGAAGCGGCGGTGGTCCCACTGCCGGTCCACCACGATCACGTCGTCCAACTCGTCGCGGTTCCGCACCATGTCCGCCATGGCCACGTAGAAGTCCACGCCCATCTGCCGGAAAAAGATGCCCAGGAATAGATTGAGTTTGCGCTTCTGTTCCCGCTTCTCGCGCCAACCCAGAATTTCTTCGATGAGGATGCCCAGGACCAGCGCGTGAATGGGCAGGAAAGGGATGTGATAGGCGATGTACTTCTTAATGCTGTCCAGGTCGCGGAATAGGAGGTAATCAATCGCGTAGAGCAAGGAGGAAAGTCCGATCAGTCCGGCGGCGATGGCGATTTTCTCGCCCCATATTTTCTTGTTGCGGCCTATGCTTCGCATCCGCTGGAACTCCCGTTAATAGCAATTCTTATAAATGTACCATAGTAACGCCGGCCGGCCTTGGCAAACTCAAGCTGGGCCTGGACTGGGCGGGTCGCGTGCCCCATACTTTATCTAGTGCCTCTGTAATCAAACAGGAGAAGCGTTCATGGAAGTCCAGGTAATTTTCTATAGCATGTATGGTCATGTCTATCAGATGGCCCAGGCCGTGGTGCAGGGCGCGCAGGAAGTGGGAGATGATAGGGTGGCTCTCTATCAGGTCCCCGAATTGGTCCCGGACGAGGCGCTGGAGCGGATGGGCGCCAAACAAGCCCGGCAGGCCTTTGCCCATGTGCCAACGGCCGAGCCTGCTCAGCTTGCCCAAGCCGACGCCATCATTTACGGCACGCCCACCCGATTCGGCAACATGTGCGCTCAAATGCGCAACTTTCTGGACCGCACCGGGCAGCTTTGGCAGGCAGACGCCCTGGTGGGCAAGGTGGGCAGCGTGTTTGTTTCCACCGGCACCCAGCACGGCGGCCAGGAGTCCACCATCTTGAGCTTCCACACCACGCTTTTGCATCACGGCATGATAATCGTGGGACTGCCCTATAGCGAAAAACGGCAGATGGTGATTGACCAGGTCACCGGCGGTTCGCCCTATGGCGCCACCACCATCGCCGCAGGCGACGGCAGCCGGCAACCCAGTCCCGACGAGTTGGGCATGGCTCGTTTTCAAGGACGCCATGTGGCCAAGGTGACCAAGGCTTTGCTGGAGGGAGGATGGAAATCCGGGGCTTAACAATCTAAAAGCGGCCCGGAAGCATGGGCCCGGGCCGCCTTTAAATTTAATTCAACAGAGCGTTATTTTTTGCGCCAGTTTCCGTTATCCTCTTGAATCCACCAGCCTCCCGGAGCCTCGGAGCGCCACTTGCCCGCGAAGATGCCTTCCACCTTGTT
>CAZDRW010000675.1:0-2166 GCA_964507555.1 uncultured Desulfarculaceae bacterium | reverse complement strand
CGAGCACTCGGTGGACGTCATCGTTACCGAGCGGGGCCTGGTGGACACCCGCAACCTGACTCCCCGCCAGGTGGCGGAGCAGGTGATAAATAAATGCGCTCATCCCGAGTACCGCGATCTGTTATGGGATTACTACCAACGCGCCGTCAGCCAGCGCGGCGGTCACGAGCCCCATTTATTGAACGAGGTGTTCAGTTTTCACACCCGTCTCTTGGAAACGGGCGACATGCGGCTTTAGGTGGCCAAGGGCAGGTTGATCACCAGATCGCAGGCCGCGGCCAGGCGCTCCATGCGCACGCGTTCGCGCCGGCTGAAAGCGTCCTGACCCAGGCTTGATCCCCAGTAGCCGTTCATTACCACGGTGGGGGTGGAGGCCAGGGCCTCCAGCAGCACCTCGGGGTCGCGGGCTTGCAGATAGAGCGACACGTCGTTGATGAATAGCGCCTCAACCGGCGCGGCTTGATAATCGGCCAGCACCCGGTCGATGGCCGCGCCGTTTTTTTGGGCCAGCGCTTCCACTTCTTGTGGAGAGCCGCCGCTAAGGCGGGGCGCGGCTATTGGCGGGGAAAAGATCCTAAGCCCGGCCGCCTCCGGGGGCGGGCTAATTTTGCCACCTACCCCGCGCAGCATCTCCGGGGCGCAATCAATGACCGCAAGATCGGGGTATCCTTCTTCGATGAATCTGAGGAGCAAAAGGCTGAGCAGGGCGGTCTTGCCGGTTTTCACCTCGCCCCGGATCAGGCTGCGGATGCCCTCCAACTGGGCGGGCATCATCTCTGGCAGCATAAAGTTCATCAGAGTAATCCAACCTGAGCCAAAAGGAAGCGCACCGCCGCGAAGGTGGTTATGGCCAGCGCCAGGCCGCCCATGATGTTCAGGGTGAGCGAATTGCGGTATTGGCCGGCCACGGACTTTTTGTTAAGCAGGTAGAGAATGATGGCGATGATGAGCGGGGTGCCGCAGAGCCCCACCGCCAGCATAACCGGCAGCAGCAGGAAAAAGCTGCCCTTTATGAAAGGCCCTATGGCGCTAAGTGCCACCCCGGCAAAGGCCAAGATCTTGAAGCGCATGTCGCTGCGATCAGCCGGCCAGTGCATGAGGTCGGCGATGAAGTAGATGCCGGCAAGGAAGGTGGGTAGGATGGTGGAGAAGGTGGCGGCCCATAGCCCGGCCAGGAACACGGCCATGGCCGCCTTGCCCAAGAGCGGCCCCAGGCTTAACGCGGCGTCGGTGGCGCTTTTCACCGCCACCTGGTTGGGGTGCAGCACCGCGGCGGCCACCAGGAAGATGGCCAGGCTGTAAAGCCCGAAGGCCACGCCCATGGAAAGCATGGTGTCGAAGCGGGCCAAGCCCAAGTCGCCGCGGCCCCAGCCGCGGGCGTTGGTGTTGTAGGTGTGCATGCCGATGATGGTGATGTGCACCGCCCCGCCCATGATAGCCGCCATCATGAGCGCGGCGTTCACATCCGGTGGTATGCCGGGCAGGAGCCCGCCCGCCAAACCGCTCCAGGATATGTCTGCCTGCAGGGCGGTGACGACAAAGCAGACCACCACCACTCCCACGAATAGCTTGCAGGCTATCTCCAGCCAGCGGTAGCCGCCCCGGCTGAGGCCCAAGCCGATGAGCAGGGCGTAGCCCACTCCCCACCAGGACGTGTGCAGGCCGGTGATCAGGGAGGTGACGCCCACCAGGGCGTTCATGAGGAACATGGCGGCCAGATAGGTGGCAAGCACCGCGTCCACGGTGAGCACCCAGGCCCAGCCCCTTCCCAGGCGCGCCTCGGTGGTGGCGATGATGCCGCGGCCCTCGATAACCCCGATGCGCGCGGCCAAATATTGGGCCGTGGCCCCGAACACAGCGCTCAGGATCACCACCCAGAGCAATTGATAGCCATAGGTGGCGCCGGCCAGACTCACGCTGGCCAGGGTGGCCGGGCCGCAAGCCACGGCGCTGATGATCCAGGCAGGGCCCATGCGCCGGGCGTATGTCAGCCAGTTGGCGGTCATGCAAGGCACCTCTTTTAGGGAGCGACCGATCCTAATCCTAGCAGGATTATTTTCCTTGCATAGTCCCCATATCGCCAAAAGCCAAAAGCAGCCACTTGACTTGAAAACAGTGGATAGGCAACTCTAAACCATTGGAACAATTTCTTGGAGGGGGGACATG
>CAZDRW010000674.1:0-2186 GCA_964507555.1 uncultured Desulfarculaceae bacterium | reverse complement strand
CCTTTGGTTACAAAAAATGTCCCCAGCGCCGTCTTTTTTAGAAAAACAAGCCCACGCGATTTTTTTTGTAACCGACCCCCCTCCCCCGGCGACTGAAGGGGTGAAGGCGAACAAAACGCTTAACAAGCTTGGAGGATGAACATGAGAAAGATGATCCTGGTCCTGATGGCGGCGCTCCTGGTGGCCGGAGCCGCTTGGGCCAACACCGGCGCGCCGGCCAAGGCGCCCTGCACCGCGGACCTGGGCATGGTTTCCACCCTGGTGCGCCTTAATCTAACCGACGCGCAAAAGCGGGACCTGGCCAAGGTCTTGAAGGCCCACCGCAGCGAGTTCCGCGAGGCGCTGAAGGAGATGCGCGCCGCTCGAGGCCAGCTGCGCCAGGCCATGGAAGCCGAAGCGCCCCAGAGCGGCAAGGTTAGCGCCGCTTGTAAGCTGAACGCCGCGGCCGGTGAACGCCTGGCGCTTCTCTTGGCCCAGATCAAGCCTCAACTCAGAGTGGTGCTCAGCGACAAGCAAAAGGCACTGTGGGATCACGGCCGTCAGGAATTCCTGGCCGGGCTCAGCCAGCGCATCGACGCCCGGCGCGGCCTTTTCAGCCAGTGGATAGACGACCACGCCAAATAGGTTGGCCTTGAAAAAACCAAACAAAACCAGACTCGGTAATAAATAAAGGAGCTCGAAAATGAAAAAGATGCAGATCATGACCCTGGCGGCGGCTTTCATCCTCACCCTTAGCCTGGCGGCGGCTGACACGGCCCTGGCCCGCGGACGCAGCACCACCATGACCGGCCCCGGCGGCAACAGCGCCACCCGCAGCGTGAACAAGGGCTTCACCTCCGAGGGCTACCAGCGCTCGGTGACTTCCAGCGGCCCGGCCGGCAACTCCTACTCCCACGGCAGCAGCACCACGGTCTCCGGCGGCGCGGTGAACACTACGGTTTCCGGCCAGGGCGGCGGCTCGGCCACGGTGTCCTCCACTAATAACGGCACCCCCGGCAGCCGCAACACCACGGTCTACGGCCCCGGCGGCAACAGCTCCAGCCGTAACGTCTCCCGCGGCTTCACCGACAGCGGCTATCAGCGCAGCGTGACTTCCACCGGCCCGGCGGGACGCAGCGGCACCCGCAGCACCACCTACCACCGCTAAGCGCCATGACTACAACTCGCAATCGCATTGCAACCGGCATCTTCCCTCGCCCGGCCTTGGCGGCCGGGCGGGGGCGCGCCCGTAAAAAGGTGCTGGACAGGGGCCGGCGGCGGGCGGCATGCTGTCGGGGAGGTTCGCGCCAGGCCCCTGGGCCGCCTCCCCAAGCGCTTTGCCCGGAGAGAAACCAACTTGCCGCCGGTCCTATCAGACAGCCAGATCATCGCCCAGGTGTTGGACGGCGGGGTAAACGCGTTTGAGGAGCTTATCGTGCGCCATCAAGACCAGGTAGCGGCCATCGTGGCCAACAAGATTCCGCCCGAAAGGGTGGCCGAGGTAGCCCACGACGTGTTCGTGCGGGCCTTCAAGTCGCTGCGGAACTTCCGCGGCGACAGCCCGTTTCAGCACTGGCTCTCGACGCTGGCGGTGCGGACCTGCCGCGACTTCTGGCGCGGCCAATACCGCAACCAGGAAACGCCCATCAGCGCGCTCAGCGAAGAGGCCCAGGCCTGGCTGGAGGGAGGGGGCGCCCTGGAGGCCGGCAATGATGGCCAATCCCAGGCCGAGAGCTTCGAGACCAAGGAGCTTCTGGACTGGGCCCTGGCCCAACTGCCGCCCGCTGAACGCATGGTGCTGACGCTTTGCTATCTGGAAGATAGAAGCGTGGGCGAAGCCGCGACTCTCATGGGGATCAGCCAGGCCAACGTCAAGATAAGGTCCATGCGGGCGCGCGGCAAATTGCGTAAGATAATCGGCAAGGCATTGGGATGAAAAAGCGAGGCAAGCCATGACAGGCCATGAGAAACGCATAGACGAGATTAGCGGGCTCCTCAAGGCGTCCTACCAGAAACGCCAAGCGCCGGTCCTGGACCAGGCCTGGCGGGACGGCATCATGCGCGAGGTGCGCGGCCTGGCCGCTGAGGGCTCCGGGGCGGCCGGCTGGCTGGAGCGGCTGTTCCCCGCGCCAATGCTGTTTCGTTTCGCAGGAGCCAGCGGGGTGGCCGCCGCCCTGGCCGTGGTGTTTTTGGCCAGCCAGGGAGGC
>CAZDRW010000673.1:0-2186 GCA_964507555.1 uncultured Desulfarculaceae bacterium | reverse complement strand
TCAAGGGCAGACCCGGCCAAGAGATCAGAGATTACGCCAAGAACAACCGCATCGATCTTATCATCATGGCGTCCCATGCCCGCAAGGGATTGGATTATGTGTTCTTCGGCAGCGTGGCTCACAAAGTGGCTCGGACTCCTGATGTGCCGGTACTACTGATTAACCCTTCCACGGTTTGACAAAGAATAGATACGCTAACGGCAAATCCGGGAAAGGCCCGCATGGCAAACCAAGGCCTCAACAGCCAGATAGCTCATGCCCGGCGCTGGGCCGCGACCTCTGTGTTGCTGAACGCCTCCTTGGCCGCAGGCAAGGGCATGGCGGGCTGGGTCTCTGGCAGCGCCGCCTTGATGGGCGATGCGGTGCATTCTGACACCGACGTGGTGGGCTCGGCCGCGGCCCTTTTGGGCCTTTGGCCGGCCGGCCGCCAACATCCCTCTTTTCCCTACGGCTTATATAAAGCCGAGAACCTGGCAACCCAAGTCTCGGCCCTGGCCATAATGCTGGCCGGCTACGAGGTAGCCCGCCATGCAATTTTGCGCGAACCCTCCATGCCGATTGACATCTAAGATAACAGCTTTCTGCTTTTCTAACGCCATCCAGATAGATAACCAACTAAAAATAGTAATAAACAATAGAAGTCAAAACTGTCTACTTGTCAAAGGCATCACGGAATTATTTCCAATTTCTGCGACTGCCTCATGGAGATTAACATACATCTGCAGTATAAATCATTACAACGTAAACTATATCTATTTGATTTTGTGGGGAGAAATTTAGCTGTTGGTCTGAGCTAGACTTTGGGTGGGAATAATGGTTTTATGGGTTCAATGTGAAATGTTATTGTGCTCACTTATTGTGCCCTTTGGAAGAAGGCCTTTTCCCTAAACGTGTATACGCTTAAGAAATAAACAAGTTAAAACAATTAGATATCATGTATTGCTGTCATTTAAAACCAGTTTTGAGTATTTGTAACGCCCTTAAAATTATCTGCGATACGCCTTTTGAATCCAGCTCAAATTAAATTTATAAATTTCTACTACCGGTGCTATAGCGTCGGCCCTACCAACAATAAAAACAAACGGTTAGGGCCAGGCTGCTTCAAGCGCCTGGCCCTAATTGCTCCTGGCAACGACCGGGCAACTACTTTTTGCCCAGCTCTTTTTTGTGGGGCAATTTGTTGGTCTGGTTCCTCATTGCGCGCAGCCTCGCGGTGCTATCCTGGACATAGGTTTTCATGGTGTGCTCGGGCGAGGCGTGGCCGAGTTGGCGGGCCAGTAGGTGTGCGTCCCAGCCTTCGTCACGCAGTTGCATGCCCAGGCTATGGCGGGTGGCGTTTTTAGGCGGCATGTAGGGCTGGCCCGCGGCCTTGCAGGCGCGGCGCCAGGTGTCCCGTAAATAATCCGGCAAGTAAAACCTAAGCGGATTGCGATTGGGATCGGCGCTGGGATTTTGAAAAACCGGGGTCTCGCCAATCCCGCGCGCGGCGCCAGCCAGGTAGGCTTCGAAGCGCTCAAGAATGGGCAGTGCGTTGCTGCGCCGCTCCTTGGTCGCAGGCTGCAGCCTGCGGTCGCGGCCTATGGTGCGGGCGATGACGAACTCGCCGCGGGCGAGAAAAACCTGATCCCAACAAAGGCCGCAGGCTTCCCCGATGCGGCAACCGTTTTCCATGAGAAACTCTACTATGGGCCTATGTTCTGCCGGCACGTGGCGCAGCACCAGGGCCTGCTCCTCGGGTGTCATGTACTGCACATTGTGTTTTGGCACTTCTATCTTGGGCAGCTTGGGGATCCGCTCAATATCGCCTCTCTCGGACGCCTGGCGCAGTAAAAAGCGCAGCTCATCGAAAAGATCCTTGCGGGATTTGGGCGCCAGGGCAAGGTGCAGGCAAGGTGCTTGGGCTAGATCCTCCAGGTGGCCGGCGGTGAGGGAGCGTAGGCTGTGGCCATTGAGGAAGGCCATATGGCGCGTGATCAAGCCCAGATTTGTCGGACACCCGGTTAAGCGAGTACATTGCTTGACGGAGGTGTTCCATGCCCGACCAGAAGAAACAGACCAAAATCACCCGCAGGCGCTACTCGCCTGAATTCAAGGTCGAGGCACTTGGTCTTGCCGATCAGGTTGGGGTGTCTGGTGCGGCCAAGCAGCTTGGCCCGCGGGAGTCACAACTTTATGCCTGGCGCAAG
>CAZDRW010000672.1:0-2201 GCA_964507555.1 uncultured Desulfarculaceae bacterium | reverse complement strand
CGCTTTGGGCGCAGTGAACACCATAGGAATCGGACCCGAAGGCTTGGTGGGCTATAATACGGATTTAGATGGGTTTGCCCTTGCCCTGGCTGAGTCCGGCTTTAAACCGGCTGGCGCCAAGGCATTAGTGCTGGGAGCGGGCGGCGCGGCCCGAGCTGTGGTGCTGGCATTGAGAAGGAGCGGCGCCGAGGTGTTGGTGGCGGCGCGCAAACCAGCCCAATCTAGGGCGCTTTGCAATGAGCTGGGCGGTGAAGGGATCAACTTGGAGAAGGCGGCGCAGGCTATAGCTAATGTACTGCTGCTGGTGAATGCAACCAGCGTGTCTTCGCCAGAGGAATCGCCGGAGATGATGGCCTGGCTTGATACATTATGCCCGGCCGCCCAATTGGCCTTGGTCATGGATATCAATTATGGCCGGCGGGAAAACATATGGCAGGGGCTGGCCCAAAGGAACCGGGCCGGTTTTATTGATGGCCTTGCAATGCTGGCTCACCAGGCGCGTCTGAGTTTTCAAATATGGACGGGAATCGACGCTCCGGTGGATGAGTTCAAGGCAGCTCTGGAGATGGCGCCTTGAATGGTAATATTTACATAACCGGCTTCATGGGCGCCGGCAAAACAACGATCGGCCGTGAACTGGCGGCCAGGTTGCGCCGTGGCTTCGTTGACCTGGACCAAGCCCTGGCCGGCAGGCTGGGCATGAGCATCCCACGGGCTTTCAGCGAATTGGGCGAGCCAGTTTTCCGCGATGCAGAATCAGCCGAGCTAAAGCGGCTCAGCCGGCGCAAAGGCCTGGTGGTTGCCACGGGCGGCGGTGTGGTGGAGCGTCAAACCAACCGTAAGCTTATGCGTGCTTCGGGCATTATTCTGAACCTTAAGGCCAGCTTGCAGGCATGCCGTTCGCACTTGAGCCCAGACCAAACCTCAGGCAGACCCCTTTGGCAGGATGCCGAGGCCCTGGCCGCCCGTTTTGCCCAGCGCCAGACAGCCTATGCGGATTGCGACTTGAGCATAGATGTGGATGGCAAGAACCTGTCGGCAGTAGCGGCCGAGGTGATGGCCGGTCTTTTGCCGGAGGAACGCTTCAGCGCGTTGTTGGATGGCAAGGAGTGCCCTGTCATCGCAACCGCCCGGGCGCCGGAATTGTTGGCCGAGTATACTGGCGGCCGCAGGACGGCTGTGCTGAGTGACCGCAACCTGGCCCGCCTGCATCTGGACCGTTATCGCCAGGCATTGCCCGGGGCGGTGGAAGTGCTGGTTGCGCCGGGGGAAGGCTCTAAGAGCCTGCGAAACGCTGAAAAGGTTTATCAGGCATTGCTTGAAAACCGCCTAGAACGCGGGGAAGTGTTGGCGGCTGTGGGAGGCGGAGTGGTTACCGACCTGGGCGCCTTCGTGGCCGCCACCTACAAGCGCGGCATGGATTTCGTGCTGTGCGCTACTTCCTTGGTGGGCTGCGTGGATGCTGCGATCGGCGGCAAAGCGGCGGTTAACTTGGCGGGGGCCAAGAATCAGGTAGGCTGTTTCACCCGGCCCCTGGCCGTGCTTTTGGACTTGGCCGCCTTGGCCACGCTTCCCCGCCGGGTGATCCTGGAAGGTCTGGTGGAAGCCTATAAGACGGGCCTTACAGCCGCACCGGCGCTTGCCGACCTTATGGAAAACAGCCTGCCCCAGCTAATGCGAGGCGAGGTGCTGGGTCTAGCGCAAGTGGTCAAGCTGGCGGCTCAGGCTAAGGCCGCCGTGGTTAGTGAGGACTTCCGCGAATCCGGACGGAGGCGGATTCTTAACTTGGGTCACACCTACGGCCATGCCCTAGAGAGCCATAACCGATATAGGGTCGGACACGGCCGGGCGGTTGCCGCCGGCATGCGAATAGCGGTGGAGCTTTCCAGGGCGCGGGGGCTTCTAGACGAGGCAGACGCCGCGCGCATGAAAGACGTGCTCACGCCACTTTGCAAAGGCAGCTTGGCTTGGCCTTCGGCGCAGGAGGCCTGGCCATTGATGCTGAATGACAAGAAGAACGAGGGGGGCAAGGTGGTATTCGTCTTGCTGTCGGGTGCGGGCCAGCCCCTGGTAACCAACGACCTGACGCAACAAGAGCTGCAGGCCGCCCTAGATGGGGTGATCAAAGAGGGGAGTGTTTAGCATGGGCAGTTTCAGGGGCCGCATTCTCCGCGTCGCCACCTTTGGCGAAAGCCATGGCC
>CAZDRW010000671.1:0-2201 GCA_964507555.1 uncultured Desulfarculaceae bacterium | reverse complement strand
GCGGCTTGCCCAAACTGATAACTCGGGCATTGGAGCTTCAAGGGGTGCGAGATGGAAGTACCCAAATCGATCAAGACACCCTACGGGATCTGTTAAGCCGCATCGGGCTTAGCTCGCGGGAAATCAACACACTGCTAACCAAGGCAACGGATGGTCAAGGGCGCCTTAGTCCCGAGGCCCTGCTGAAGGTTTTTGAGCAGGCGGCCGCCAGCCAAAACAACCAAGTAAAAAATTCTCTACAAGAATTGGCGCAAAAACTGCGTATTACAGACGGGACCCAAGAACAAGCCCCCGATTCTGAGCGCATTAAAGCCCAGGTGATGCAGATCCTGCAAAAAGTTGAAATCCAAGCCAAGCCGCAAGAAAAGCCAGAGTTTGCCCAGGCTATAAAGGATCTGCTGCAGGCCAATGGCAAGGAAGAAGGAAGTCTTTCCCAAGAGGAAGTGGCGCGCCTGGTTAAGGAGCACGTTGCTTCTGCTTCCATTCGCGAGTCCGGTAATAGTGGACAAGGTGGCGAAGCCAAGACCGACTCCCAGGGACAAGCTTGGGCGGGCATGGCCAATGCAAAAAATTCCGTTGCTCAACCTACAAAGGGCACAGGCAAGAGCGATTCATCCTTTCCCTCCACAATAAATGCAGCCGTGAACGCGGATGGCCGTTTGGCCGGCGCCTCCCGGGCCGTTGCGGCGCGAGGCACTTTATCCACATACGTGGTGCGCCAGGTCAGCGATCAAATCGCTATGATGGCCAAAAACAATCAGTCGCAGTTGCGTCTGGCCCTGCAGCCGCCCGAGTTGGGCGAGCTCACCATCAAGCTCTCGGTGCGTGAAGGCGTGATCAAGGCCACTTTGGTGGCAGAGAGTTCATCGGCAAAACATACCTTGGAAGCCGGGCTCAATGACTTGAAGCAGCAACTGGCTCAACAAGGGCTCAAGCTGGAGCGCATGGAAGTCGTGGTCAGCCCAGATGCCGAGCGCCGCGAGGCAAAAGGGGGCGAACAAAATTCCGATGGTAGACGTCAAAAAGGCGCAAATGGGCAGTCGGATGATTTGCAAAGCGATGGTACCGAAGTGAGCCCTGCCGTATTGGGACTAAGGTCCGACAGCGGCCGGGTCAACATATTCGCCTGATCTTTAGGAGGTTAAGGTGGTAAGCACGGTTTCCCAAGAGCCAATTTACCGGACTACGACAACGAGTAGTTCCGACTCGGGGACCTTTAATTCAGCTTTGGGTCAAGACGCCTTCCTCAAGATGTTCATGGCCCAAGTGACCAACCAAAACCCTCTGGACCCGATGGACAACACTGAGTACACCGCCCAATTGGCTACCTTCTCCAGCCTTGAGCAGCTCACCAAGATCGCCAGTTCCATGGATGCGATGGCAGGCCTGAAGGATACCATCGAGCAGGGCAACATCGTTAACTACATCGGCAAGGGCGTGACCCTGGCCGGTGACGTGCTGCCCATTGCCCAAGGCTACGTGGGCAAGGTGGGCTACACACTGCCCCAAGACGCGATCGTGTCGGTGACCATCACCGATGAAAACGGGTCCATTGTCAGAACTCTCGACCTGGGACACCTAGCTGCTGGCACGCAAAACTACCAATGGGATGCCAAGGACAGTTCGGGCCAATACGTCGCGGATGGCGCCTACAAGGTGACCATCATGGCTTATGACGACCAAGGCAATCCGATTAAGATTAGCGACCAGACCGTAAATGGTTTGGTTACCGGCTACCAAAAGGGTACCGATGGCGAGAACTACCTGCTCTTAGGCGAAGTAGCTTTACCGCTGAGCGAAGTGCTGGCCGTCTATCAAGTCCCGGCAGCGTCACAAACTGAAAGCGCTACAACCAGTGAAATGAATTATGCCTCGGCAGGCGCCGAGCAATCCAAAGCCCAGGCCAGCACTACAGCCGATACCGGCGAAGCCAGTACTGGGGAAAAGATATTAAAGACTATTATCTCGCTGGGTGGCCTGGCCGCTGCCCTGCTGTAGGCATCTAAAGGTAACAAAAGCCGGAGAGCAGTTCGCGCCGTCCGGCTGGAGATTTAACAAGGAGATCCGCCATGGGAATGTTGACCGCAATGTATTCAGGCGTGTCTGGCCTCAACGTGCATGGCCGGGCGCTGAGCAGCGTGGCTGACAATATCGCCAACCTGAACACCCCCGCTTATAAATCCACCCGCACAAATTTCGGC
>CAZDRW010000670.1:0-2207 GCA_964507555.1 uncultured Desulfarculaceae bacterium | reverse complement strand
TGAAAAATCTATCCACAGCATACTGTGATTATTATAAAAAGCACTTTTATCTATTCGACCCTTTGCATCTTACCAAGGGCTTAAGTCTTAACGCGGTAATGGGAAAAAGCCAGCAGGAAAAAGTGTTCAGCTATGATTCGTTCCTGAACACGGAGTATTACAACGACTTTCTCAAACCGCAGAAGATACACCACAAACTCATCGTGAACCTAGTGGCTGAAAAGGAGCTTTACGGCAGGATAGTTTTGACCCGGCCGCGGAGATTCAATAGTTTCACCAGGCAGGAAGCCCTGACGGTGCGGACCATAGCTCCCTATCTAGCGCATGCCTTGGCGCACAACAATCTGCGCATGAAAATTAAGCTAAAGGGGACGGTTCTGGATTATATCGAAAAGCAATCATCCATCGGCATGATCCTGCTGGATGAAAACCTGCAAATCATCTACAGCAACGAAAAAGCGGAAGCGGCTATTGGAAAGCTTGAATTGCCCAGGTCCGCTCTTGACCATAAAGATCGGCTCCCCCCCCAGATATTGAAGGACTGCGAGGAAATCAAGAAAAAACTGCGGAATTGTCCTGTCGACGGCGCCACGATCACAAAGCAGAGCATTATCCATTGCCCCGGCAAAACCAATTTTGTGATCACTTCAAAGGTCCTGGACCAAGGACCGGATTGGGAAGACTCCCGTCTTCTCATGGTCTCCATCGAGGATCAAATGACCGCCGAAGAAAGGTCGCTGGCGAAAATCGATCCTCAGCATCTCATGGACAAGTTTGACCTGAGCAAAAGAGAAACCGATGTGGTCGAACTGCTCTTTTTAGGGCTAAAGAATGCGCAAATTGCGCAGAAACTGTTCATCAGCGAAGTCACGGTCAAAAAGCATCTGCAAAACATTTTTGAGAAGGTTGGCATCAGTAATCGGACAGCTTTAGTTAACAGAATACTAACTGCTTAGCGTCATCTTTTCCCGCCTGACAGCCTATAAACAGAAGTAAAAATCATAATTAATACAAGCTAGTTGCCGACACGATTCGTGCTGGCGGCTTAATAATACTTCTTTCGTATAATAGACACGTCTAATCCAACCAGATTATTGTCCTCATAGAATGGTTAAAAAAGCATCAATGGCGAGCTGAGGTATCGCCATGCCGTGGCCATTCGCAAACTCCACAATTATTGCAAAGGGTTTTTAGTGGGTTAATAGCAATCCGCCAACGGTAGGAGGGACACATGGAAATCAGGGCCGCTGTCACGTTCGAACAATCAGGGGAATTCAAAATTGAACCAGTGCAGCTCAGTGATCCCAATGATCATGAAGTCCTGGTTCGTATCGTTGCGGCTGGGATCTGCCACACGGACATGGCTGCCCGGGACCAGCATCTGCCGGTCCCGCTCCCTTCAGTCCTGGGCCATGAAGGGGCCGGTGTGGTCGAAAAGGTCGGGGCCAATGTGACCAAGGTCAAGCCCGGCGATCACGTGGCCTTGAGCTGGATGTGCTGCGGTGCCTGCCCGTCCTGTCTAGCTGGCCAAGATCCCTATTGCGAAAACTTCCTGCCGCTCAATTTCGGCGGCGCTCGGCCGGACGGAACCACCACGATGAAACAAGGCGATCTGGTGATCCACGGCAATTTCTTCGGGCAGTCGGTTTTCGCCGAATACGCCCTGGCCGAAGAACGCAACACGGTGAAGGTGCCCAAGGACGTTCCCATCGAGATTCTCGGCCCCATGGGATGCGGCATCCAAACCGGCGCGGGCGCGGTGATAAACGCCCTCAAGGCCCGGCCCGGCACCTCCATCGCCATCTTCGGCGTGGGTCCGGTGGGCATGAGCGCGGTGCTGGCCGCGGTGGTTTGCGGGTGCACCAAAATCATCGCCGTGGATCTTAGCCCGGAGCGGCTGAAGGTCGCCGAGGAACTGGGCGCCACCCATGTCGTCAATCCCGGGCAGGTTGATGCCGTCGAAGCCATTCGGGCACTCACGGGCGGCGGCCCCAATTACAGCCTGGAGTGCGTGGGCAATCCCGCTGTTCTCCGGCAGGCCGTGGACGTGCTTCCCTTGTTGGGCGTGTGCGGCGTGTTGGGAGTCGTGCCGCCCGGCACCGAAGTGACCCTGGACAACTTTCTGATTATGAACGGCCGCACGGTGCGGGGGATTATCGAAGGGGATGCCATTCCTGATTTATTCATTCCCAAACTGATCGACCTTT
>CAZDRW010000669.1:0-2211 GCA_964507555.1 uncultured Desulfarculaceae bacterium | reverse complement strand
CCCGCCGCTTGGACCCCGGTGTGCTCGGATCAATGGCCCGGCTACAATTTGGCTGAAGATGAGTTTCAAAAACGGGACGCTGTCCTCCTGGGCATAACCGAGGACAACATCCCTTCGCTTTGGGCTTGGATACAGGCCATGGGCGGCGTTTGGTTCCCCGTGGCCTCGGATTTTTGGCCTCATGGCAAGGTGGCCCAATTGTACGGTGTGCTGCGCGGCGACGGCCTGGCCGAGCGGGCCCTGTTCTTGGTGGATAAAAATGGAGTCATCCGCTACATCGACGTGCACGACATCAACGAACGGCCCGACCTGGGTGTGCTGGCGGCTGAATTGGATAAGCTGAACAAATAGAACCGCAACCGCCCGCAGACAGAATGCGGCGGCCGCCTCATCGCAGCCGGTGCTATCTAACCCGGCCTGTCTAGCTCTTCAAGCTAAGGGCTGTTTTCAGCATGTCGTCGCTGGTGGTGATGGACTTGCTGTTGGCTTGGAAGGCGCGCTGATAGTTAATCATCTGCACGAACTCGGTGGCCAGGTCCACGGTGGAGTTTTCCAAAGCGCCGGACTCCAACCTGCCCAATCCCATCTCGGCATCGCCGGGCTGACCTTCGATCGGCGTGCCGGCCGCCTCCGTGGCTCCCCATAGGTTTTCCGAAAGCCTGCGCAGTTCGCCAGGCGCCATGAAATCTGTCAGGCCCACCGCGGCCAGGGGTACTTCCTCCTGGTTGGAGTATAAGCCCCAAATCACGCCGTCCTTTTCCACCATGATGTTGTCGAGATACCCGGCCGGCGAGCCGTCCTGCTCCAAGAACCAAGTTTCGCTGGACCCGGCGCTTTGAGTGGAGCCTGAATACGGCGTGTCCGGTATGGTCGGATCGTACTCGGCCCAGTAATCATAGGTGATGTTCTGGGTGACTTGGGTGACGACGCCCTGATCATCGGTCACATCGAAGGTAAAGGCGAAATCGATTTCACCCTCGTCCTGGGCCCAGGCCGAGCCGTCGCTGGCTGCCTGGGTTTCGGTGGTATCAGCGAAATTCAAGGGAGCCGCCAGGGCTGCCCCCAAGGTGCCGCCGGCGATGGTGATGGTGGCCGCGGCACCCACATCGGTGGCTCTGGCCAGGTGCAGGCCGGTGCCCAAAAGAACCGGCGGATCAGAGGTGTCATAGACCGGAGTGGTGGTTGCCGCCACATCGCTGACAGCGGTGCCGTCCATGCCGCCGGCCAGGGTGGCGGCGCTGGCCGCAAAGGTGCCCGCGCTGCTCGTGGCCAAGGTATCGGCGTTAGCGGCCGAGCCTGCGGCGGCCTGAATAAAGATGCTGCCAGTGGTGGGTCCGCCGACGACGTTGGTGGTGTATCCGGCCGCATTGAGGACGGTGGCCAGGTCATTGATGGTTTGGAATGTGGTTCCCGGCGGTGGGCCCGGCACCAAGGGATCATCCCAGACAAAGGTGTTGCCGCCGACCGTGACTGTGTCGCCTTCGGTCCAAGCGGGGTCGGTCAAATCCAGGAAAATCGATCCCGTGGCCGCCGCCCCATTGTTCACCGCATCGACCACGTCCTGCAAGGTGTCGCTGGCCACGGTGACAGTGGCGTCGCTGAAAGCCAGACTGGCTTGGCTGGCGCCGGTGCCGTGGAAGGTTATGGTGTCGGCCCCGGCGTTGTAGTCGGCATATATCCCGCTGGCGGCGGCGTTCTGGTTGATAGCGTTGACCAAGTCTTGGGTGGTGGCGTAGGTGGCCTGGTCATAAACCGTGGGCGCGCCGCCCACGGTGACGGTCAAGGTGTCGCCCGCGCCCCAACTGCCTCCCATAGTGGCTGTTTGGCTGCTTATAAAGGTTTGGGCCGCTCCGTCCCCTGTATAGCCAAAGGTCTCGCCTATGCGGTTGCTCACGTCAGCGGTCGCCGCTGCAACGGCTGAACCGTCCACGGTCCACTCTGCGCCGGTCGGGTAGCCGGGACCCGAAAGCCCCACCAGATGGCCGTTGGTGTCAAAGTGCATGTAGAATTCGTTTTCAGGCGCAGCAGGATTTGCCACTGGCGCGCCGCTGGTGGTCTCATACACCGCCGCTTTATAGACGCTTACGCTGTCGGTAGGCCTCAAGCCGGTGTAGTCGGTAATTTTTTGATAATATATTGAGATGTTGTGGCTGCCGCCGTTGGGATCGTAAACCTGGTTGGTGTAACTGTAGTTGTAGGTCGAAGGGTCGG
>CAZDRW010000668.1:865-2211 GCA_964507555.1 uncultured Desulfarculaceae bacterium | reverse complement strand
AGGCATGCACCTTGGTTTTCACCAGCTTCAGCACTAGGTTGCCCACGGTGGCCGGCTGCCCGTCCGAGCTGTAGAGCTTGGACTCGACGGTTGTCACCCGAAAACGCATGGCCGCGGCGTCAACCCCGACCTGCTGCCAGGCCTCCAGGAAGCCTTCCCACTGCACCGGGTCCAGGCATTTGCCGAACACGGTGAGCCCGGCCTTGACCTTGATGCGGGTGCGCAGCTTGATCCGGCCGCGGTCCGGCGAAACCTCGAGGCCCCAAAGCTCGATCAGGGTGCAGCCTTGGTCCTGGTTGGCCACCACCGCCCTTTCGCCCGGGGCGGTGAAGGCGTTCCTGATGAACGCGGCCCTTATGAAAGGATAGTCCAGGGTAATCGGCAGGCGCACTTCCTCGGCCCGCGCCGGCGCGGACGTCCAAGCCAGGCCAATTGCAAGGGCGCACGCCACCAGCGCCATCCGCATGAGATCCAAACCGTATCGGGACAGATGAGATGACATAACCATTGCTCGATGAGTTGTTGCTGATGGCTACAGCATATCGCCCCCCAGCCAGGTCCACAAGAGACCAGATTAACGCCAACAATGAACCGCCCCGGTTATTCCGGAGACAGTTTTATGTAAGTCAGGCCGCCATGGCCTTGGACTCTTTGCTCTGACAATAGGCCATTTCCAACTCCACCGGTGGAATGTTTCCGATGGGCTCCAGGAGCCGCCGGTTGTTGAACCAATCCACCCACTCCAAGGTGGCGTATTCCACGGCATCAATGTTTCGCCATGGCCCTCGCCTCCCGATAACCTCGGTCTTGTACAAACCGATCACTGATTCTGCCATGGCGTTGTCGTATGAATCGCCCGCGCTTCCCACCGAGGGATCAATGCCCGCCTCGGTCAGACGCTCGGTGTATCGAATCGATAGTTAAAATCCCGCCAGGTTGAAACATAGGTCAGATCGGCGATCCACAGCTCATTGGGACGGCTGGCCTTGAAGTTGCGCTGAACCAGATCGGCTGGACGGGAAGCTTAATCACCTGGCGTGGTAGTCTTGAATTTCTTGCCCCTAACAGCCCCACAAATCCCCATATCACGCATCAGGCGCTCCACCGTACACCGGGCCGCCTCTATTTCATCACGAATCAGCTGATGCCATATCTTGCGTGCACCATAGGCTTGGAAATTCTCATCCCATACCCGGCGAATCCCATCGCGCAGGACTCCAACGACAGAACACTCCCAAAGAAAACTGAGAGGCCCTGAAATAAGCTTATTGGGGAGAGTGAGGCAGCCCGCTCGATATATGGCCCCCGGGGCACAATCACTAGAGTTAATGCAGTTCTGCGCAACA
>CAZDRW010000668.1:0-855 GCA_964507555.1 uncultured Desulfarculaceae bacterium | reverse complement strand
TGAACCGCGATAACAACCCTGCTCGCTCAAGTCCAGTTTGCGGCGAATCTCCAAATTCCACGCATTGGCCCGCGCTCCACGAAGGCGCTCGAGGCCCGGGTTAAAGGCGGGGACCAGAGGCTGCCGGGCTGCTCCCGGGCCGGAGGAGCGAGTCGATTATACTAATCTCCGATTGACATAAATATTTTATGTGGATTATTATACTTACATTCTGGACTAGTAGTTGGTTACCGGATCGGCCTTTTGAGGGGAGCCTTGCTTACCCCCCCAATCCCATGAGATAGGGAGTATCAGGGGTTGGCTCTCCGGCGGATTAGTGGACAGGATCAATAACGCAATCAAGCATTAAAATGCGGAAACTACCTGCTTTCACACCATAGATTGCGCAACAAGTGAGCTTCGGATCACAGGTAGATGATCATCATATGAGCTAGCTTGATGAGGGCCATCGGCGATAGCAAAACACTGGTTTCCAAAAACGGCGCGGGCAGTCTTTTCGCCGCGCCGGAGCATGGCGGCTCCGGCGGGCGGGGCCGTCCTTCCTCCAAGGCTGTTCAGATTTGGGCCATAACTCCACAAGCCCCGCGATCGTCTTTTTGCCCGCAATGGTCGAGGTGCAAAAGCCCTCCTGGATGAGATAGGGCGCCCTTGACCGACAAGGCCCTCTTAATCGACTAACCGTGACCATGGAACATGGGCCGATACGATGGATAAACTGCCCCCACCCATATTGACCGATGTGTTGGAGGTCATGTAGAATTTGGAAAATGCACCGATGGAAAAATACGCCTCAAAGTACACCCCCAGGTGATGGTTCCGGTCAGCATCAAGAAGCCGGATTCACCGGAAGACCAG
>CAZDRW010000667.1:0-2223 GCA_964507555.1 uncultured Desulfarculaceae bacterium | reverse complement strand
CCTCTTTGCCACCCGGCACCAAACTGGTTTTCCTGGGCGACTATGTGGACCGCGGACCGCAATCCAAGGAAGTGGTGGAGCGCCTAATCGCCTTTAAGCGCCAGCGACCGGAAACGATTCTGCTGATGGGAAACCATGAGAGCATGCTTTTGAACGCCTTTGAAGGTCGCGAGGTGGTGCTATGGACGGTAAACGGCGGCGCCGAAACCTTGGCATCTTATGAACTGTTGGAGCATGAGGTATCCAAATTGCCGCCCGAGCATATCGAGTTTATCCGCGGTTTGGATCTTTACTATGAATCCAATAGCTATATATTTACCCATGCCGGGCTCAGGCCGGGGACCCCTCTCAGCCAACAGGACTGGCGTGACCTTCTTTGGATACGTGAATCATTTTTTCTGGCCCAACCGACTTGGGAAAAAACCGTGGTTTTCGGGCACACTCCGTTTCCCACGCCATTCCGGCGGCCGGGTATGATAGGCATAGACACCGGAGCGGTTTACAACAACACGCTTACCTGTCTTAAACTTCCCGAGGAAACCTTTCACCATTTTTAAGAGCGCGCCAGCAAGGAGCCCTGATGAAGCAATTTTATTACCCCGACTCCGTGGCCATAATCGGCGTTTCCCCTCGTCCCGGCAACCTGGGCCGCAACATAGCGGCCAACATGCAAACCTTCGGCTTCCGGGGACCGGTATATTACGTCTCGCCGCGCGGCGGCGAGTTCAAGGGGCAGCCAATCTACCCCGACGTGCGCGATCTGCCGGCCACGCCGGACCTGGCCGTGGTCCTCACGCCGGCTCACACCGTGCCCGAGATTATGCAGGCCTGCGCGGAAAAGGGCATTAAAAGGGTTATCGTGGAATCAGGCGGTTTCTCCGAACTGGACCAGGGCCGCGGTGATCTGGAGCTTCAGCTAAAGTCCATCGCCCGCCAAAACGGCATGCGCTTCATCGGCCCTAACTGCATCGGGGTCATTAGCACCGACAGCGGCCTGGCAGTGCCCTTTCCCTTAATCACCAAGCCCGCCAAGCTGGGCGGCCTGTCCATCGTGGCCCAAAGCGGCGGCATCGGGCTCACCTATCTGCACCATTTTTCCGAGGCCGGCGTGGGAATTGCCAAGTTCGCTAGCGTGGGCAACAAGCTAAACGTGAACGAGGAGGATTTCCTGGGCTACCTGATCGAAGACCCCAAGACCGAATTCATACTAATGTATTTGGAATCCATCGTGGCCGGCCGCCGCATGTTCGACCTGATCAGCGCCACCGACAAGCCGGTGGTGGTGCACAAATCCAACATCGGCGCAACCAGCCACAAGATCGCCCAGAGTCACACCGCCGCCTTGGCCAACGACGATGCGGTGGTGGAGGCCGCCCTGGAGCAAGCAGGGGCTATCCGCGCGCACACGGTGGATGATTGCTTCCAGATTATCAAGGGCCTCAGCATGCCGCGCATGAAGGGGCGGCGGGTGGCGGTCATAAGCCGCTCCGGCGGCCACGCCGTGGTGGCGGCGGACTCGTCCCACCGCATGGGCATGGAGCTGCCGCCCTACCCGGCCGAATATCTGAAGACCATCCAAGAGCACACCAGGGCTTCGGTCATTAAGTTGCAAAACCCCTTGGACCTGGGCGATCTCTTCGATTTTCATTTCTACGTGGATATTCTCAAAGGGGCCCTGGCCTTGCCCGAGGTGGACGGGGTTCTCATCGTGCACGGTTACCGGGGCCCGGAGTCCGAATCCTCGCGCGAATACATTAAAAGGGCCGGCGAGCTTTGCCGCGAGCACCAAAAGCCGGTGGCCATAGTGCTCCTTACCGACGCCGAGGAAGTAGCGGTGGTCAAAACCTTGTCCACCCTTCCCGTTTTCAGTGCCCCCGAGGAAGCCATGCTGGCTCTCCAAGCCAATGCCCGGGCCAGCCAAAAAACGCCCGCCGCCAAGCCGCCCCTGCCGCAAGGTTTCAACATCGAAGCCTGCCGCCAAGTGCTCAAGGCGGCCGACCCTAGCGGCGCCCTGGAGCTGCCCGAAGCCCTGCACCTTTTGGGCGCGGCCGGAGTGCCAGTGGCGCCGTTCGTAGTGGTGGCCGATGCTGAAGAAGCTTCGGCGGCGGCCGATCATCTCGGCTACCCCGTGGTGCTAAAAGCGGTGGGGGGCGATGTGAGCCACAAGACCGAGCGCGGCGGCGTGGTGCTGAATCTGGCCGACCAGGCCGCGGTGCAGGCCGC
>CAZDRW010000666.1:0-2230 GCA_964507555.1 uncultured Desulfarculaceae bacterium | reverse complement strand
CCCTGGACGCCCGGGTGATGCCCACCGCGCTGACCCTGGGCGCCACCACTTCCCAGGCCGCCTGGGCGGGGTTGAAGGAGGCCCGCTTCGCGCTCTTGGCCGCCATGGCCGCGGGCTTCGGCCGGGTGGTGACCGAGGTGGGCGCGGCCATCATGGTGGGCGGCAACATCAAGGGCTACACCCGCACCCTGACCACGGCCATCGCCCTGGAGACCGCCCAAGGCGATTTCGCCCAGGGCATCGCCCTGGGGATCATCCTCCTGCTCATCGCCCTGGGGGTGAATTTGGTGTCGTTCCTCATGCAGTCGCGCTGGAGCTAGCCGTGCAAACCGCGCCGCTTTACAAGCTGCAAAACGTGGAGAAGCTTCATCAGGGGCGGCTGGTGCTCAAGCTCCCCGAGCTGGAGCTTACGCCCGGCCAGGTGACGGTGATCTCCGGGCCCAACGGCGCGGGCAAGACCACCTTGCTTAATTTGCTGGCATTCCTTACCATGCCGGATAAGGGCCGCCTGGAATACGCCGGCAGGGAAGTGCGGAACGGACCAGGGCTCAACGCCTATCGCCGTCAGGCCACCCTGGTGGCCCAGGACGCCTATTTGTTCAACTCCAGCGTGGCCAAAAATCTCCAGTACGGCCTCAACCTGCGCGGCCTGGAGCCCGGCGAAAGCCAGGCGCGCCTAAGGCGGGTCCTAGAAACCGTGGGTCTGGCCGGCTTCGCCGAGCGCAAGGCCCGCCAGCTTTCCGGCGGGGAGAGCCAGCGGGTGGCCCTGGCCCGGGCCCTGGCCCTGGAGCCCAAGGTGCTGCTTCTGGACGAGCCTTTCGTGAATCTCGATCCCGAGAGCGAGGCGGTGTTCGAAAGGGTGATCCAAGACCTGCCCGGCCAGGGTTGCAGCGTGATCCTGGTCACCCACGGCCGCGAGCAGGCCCGGCGCCTGGCGGGGCGGGAGCTGCGCCTGGAGGCGGGCCGCCTGGTCTAGATCGTATTATCCTTAGGTTGCTATATAAGTTTGGCAGAGCGTCTCATCCCGCCTAATTTAAGACTTAATAGTTGTCTGCAAGCAAGGGAAACGCGACATGACTCCGTTTAATTTCCCAGCCAAGGTCAGCCTGGCCCACACCCCGACTCCCCTGCAAAAGCTCGACCGGCTGAGCAGCCAGTGCGGGGCCGATATCTGGGCCAAGCGGGATGACCTCACCGGTTGCGGGCTCAGCGGCAACAAGGTGCGCAAGCTGGAGTATGTCCTGGCCCAGGCCTTGGCCCAAAAAGCCGACACCGTAATAACTTGCGGCAAGATCCAATCCAACCTGGCCCGGGCCACGGCTGTGGCCTGCGCCCGCTTGGGCTTGAAATGCCACCTGGTGCTTCGCTTCGATGAACCCGGCCGGACCCCCCAACTCAGCGGAAACTATCTTTTGGATCGTCTGGTGGGGGCCGAGGTGGAGTTTGTGGATGGCGAGGGCTGGGATAACCGTGACCAGATCATGGCCGAACGGGGCGGGGAGATGAAAAGCCTGGGCCGCAGCCCCTACATATTGCCCTACGGCGCCTCCACCGCCTTGGGCGCCTTGGGGGTGGTGGAGGCCTGTGGGGAGCTGCGCGACGATTTGGCCCAACTCCCCGGCGGCCTGGACGAGCCCCTTGTCATCTTCACCGCCACCGGCAGCGGCGGCACCCTGGCCGGGCTGGCCCTGGGGGTGCGGCTCTACGGGCTGAACGCCCGGGTGGTGGGCATCAATGTGGATGATTTCGCTCATAACAAACGGAGCGTGGACGCCATTTTGGCGGAGGCCAAAGCAGGGCTGGGCCTAGACGTGGGCTTGGCACCCGGCGAGGGCTATCTGCTTGTCGACGGCTATGTGGGCCGGGGTTACGCCCTTAGCACCCGCGAGGAGCTTGAGTTCGTGGCCATGGTGGCCCGCATGGAGGGTTTGATCTTGGACCCGGTCTACACCGGCAAGGCCCTGCGGGCCCTCACCCTGGAGCTAAAGGCGCGCCCCGAGGAGTATCCGGGCCGCATTATATTTCTGCACTCCGGCGGCATCTTTCATTTGTTCAGCCACGTGCCGGGGCTGGAGCAAGTGCTTTCGCGGGATTGAGAGCGGACCCGGAATTGTAACTGCGCCGATATTTTCAAAGGATATTGTGCAGTTGTGAACGGGCTTGTTGGGGCCTGCCCATTGCCTGACCAATTATAAATAAGTGAAAACCGATAGTTATCGTGGATAGCTTT
>CAZDRW010000665.1:0-2238 GCA_964507555.1 uncultured Desulfarculaceae bacterium | reverse complement strand
AGGCATCAAGGATGACTTGAGCGTGTTCGGGGTTGACATAACCAACTACTACTCCGAGCAGTCCCTGGTGGACCGGGGCGCGGTGCAGGCATCATTCAACGATCTCACAGCCCGCGACTTGATGTACGAAAACGAGGGCGCGCTCTGGTTCGCCTCCTCCCGGTACGGCGATGAAAAAGACCGGGTAGTCAAACGCAGTAACGGCGAGACCACCTACTTTGCCAGCGACATCGCCTATCACCGGGAAAAATTCGAGCGCGGCTTCAGCCAGCTCATTGATGTATGGGGTGCGGACCATCATGGTTACGTGCCCCGGCTCAAGGCGGCGATCCAAGCCCTGGGGCATTCGCCCGATGACCTGCAGGTGGTCTTGGTGCAGATGGTGAGCCTCCTGCGCGGGGGCGAGCCGGTAGCCATGAGCACCCGCGCCGGCGAGTTCGTCACCCTGCGCGAGGTGGTGGACGAGGTGGGCCGCGACGCGGCCCGCTTCATTTTCCTTACCCGCCGCTCGGACTCGCCCCTGGATTTCGACCTGGAGGTGGCTAAGCAGAAGAGCCTGGACAATCCAGTCTATTATGTGCAGTACGCCCACACCAGGGTGATGAGCATCCTGCGCAAGGCGGCCGAGGCGGGCGTGGCCCTGCCCGATCCGAGCAAGGTCAACCTGGAACGTCTGGAATTGGACGAAGAGGTGGCCTTGGCCCGCCGCCTTGGCGAATACCCGGAGACTGTTTTAGGCGCGGCCCAGGCCTTGGAGCCCCACCGCATTACCTATTACTTGGGTGACGTGGCCGGCCGCTTTCATTCCTATTACAACGCCCACCGGGTACTGGTGGATGACGCCGAACTGGCGGCGACCCGCCTGCTGCTCAGCCAGGCCGTGGGCCAGGTGCTCAGGAACGGGCTGGGTCTATTGGGCGTGAGCGCACCGGAGGTTATGTAGCCATGACGTCTCCAAGCCCGGATCGCGGCGCCAAGGCGTCTCCGCCCCGGCGCTTGGGCCGTCTGCTCTTGGTGGGGCTTCTGGTGCTATGGGCTTTCGTGTTGGGCATCCTGGTGGGACAGGGAGCCATACTGAGCCCCGACCAAATGGCCTCGCTCAAGCAGACGCTCATTGGTCTGCCCGTGGTAGGCGGTTGGTTCCTTGAAGACTCGCCGCCGTCCACTCAGGAAACTCCCCAGCCCCAGCTTTCTTTTTACCGCGAATTGGAGCGCACCAAAGGCCAGGGCCCGGAACCAACCGTGCAGGTTAAGCCCCCCAAAAAGAATGCCTTGCCCGGCCAGGCCGCCCAGCCTCTGCCCAAACCAGAACCCGTGGCTCCGGCGGCCAAGCCACCGGACAAGGGCGCTTTCGTGGTGCAGGTGGCCTCGTTTAAAAAGCAGAGCCAGGCTGCAGAATTGGCCCAGAGCTTGATCAAGGCCGGGCAAAGCGCATATGTGCGTCAAGTCAGCCTGCCCGAGGTCGGCCTCCGTTACAGGGTGCGCGTCGGGCCCTTCAGCGATCACGAGGCAGCCAAAGCGGCGGCTGGGCGCATCCGCCTTCAGCAGCAATTGGCCGCATACGTCACCCGTGAAGATTGACGGGCTTTGACGCCGCAAGACCGGCCCGCTAGAATGCCAAGAGGCAATCTGTCATAGAGGGAGGCCGCCATGATCCGCAAGGCCAGACAGCAGGACGTGCGTTTCATACATGGACTTTTGGCGCGCTACGGCGCCGAAGGCCAGCTTTTGGCCCGCCCCCTGACCGACATCTACGAATTTCTGCGCGACTTCATGATTGCCGAAGACAAAGAAGGGGAGGCGGTGGGAGCCTGCGCCCTGCACCTGGTGTGGGAGGATCTCTGCGAGGTGCGTTCTCTAGCGGTGCTGCCGGAGCGTTCGGGCGAAGGCTGGGGCACCAATCTGGTGGAGGCCTGCGTGTCCGACGCGCTCACCCTGGGTTTCAACCAAATATTCGCGCTGACCTACCGCCCCGGCTTTTTCAACCGCCTGGGCTTTGCAGAAGTGGAAAAGCAGCGACTGCCCCAAAAGATATGGGCCGATTGCGTAAAATGCGTCAAGTTCCCGGACTGCGACGAGATCGCCATGCTTCTGGAACTTTAATATCGACTGAAACGGAATATATCGCATGGACCTGGACAAACAGATAGAACAAGCCGCCGATCTTCTCGGAAAAACGCCAGCCCACGTGTGGGAGGCGATGGCGCTTTTCAGCGAACAGCTTTGCATCGCGGTGGG
>CAZDRW010000664.1:486-2251 GCA_964507555.1 uncultured Desulfarculaceae bacterium | reverse complement strand
CCAGCAAAAAAGCCAGGCCCACAGGCCCAGCATGAACCAAGGCGAAGGCGCGGGGTCCACGGCAAATACCGCGGCTACGCCTCCCGTGGTCTTGACCAGTCCGCTGACCAGGGTGCGCAGGGAGGTTACCCGCAGTAGAAGGCAATAGATGACTTCCAGGCTGACCCCTGTCAAAAACAGAAAGAAGCAGACCGGATTCAGGGCGTAGGCTCCGGCCAAGGCCAAGGCCGACCAGAAGAGCACCCAACCCACGCCAGCGGGCAGGCTGAGCATGCCCTGGGCCAGGGGGTGCCGCACACCCGAGGACGCGTCCAGGTACTCGCGCTTATCAGCGGGATCGGTGGCGGCCAGTTTGGCGCGGTCATTGGCCACATCGACCAGATCGTTGAGCGCATAAACCGCGGTATAGCCCGCAAAAGCGGTGATGATACCCAGAATCGTCACCTGCAGCGAGGGGAACCCGCCCAGCCAGAGCAGCGCGGCAAAGGCCGGAGTGGCCAAGTCCAAGAGACCGTGCTGGGTGCGGGACAGGGCCCAAAAGAGCTCCCACCGGCCAATGGACAAAGTCGCGCTCTGGGATTGATACTGCATGGTCACTCTCCAGCGGTTTGTTCGGTCCGCGAAAAAGAAAGGGAGAATTCATCGCAGGATACCCCTGGAAACCCGAGGGGAGGCGTATTTGAATCCCTGCCACTATACATCATCAAAAGCACCTAAAATCTCGTTGGCAAAAATAGCTGACCCCAAAAAACTAAATCACGCGTCAACTCTCGTTTATTAAAATTGTAAGCAAAAATGTGGCAAAAGGGAAATTGCAGCCCGCCCGGCCTTTGTTTCGAGTCTATCAACCTCAAATACGTTTGTTTTATGCGTCTGTTAGGCGGTTGCCTTGACAAGTCAACAGTATGCGGTGTCTACTTTTAATAAGCGCAGTTTTAGAGGGGATATCATTGCAGCCAGAGACTCTTGAAATATTTCGGCCCTGGGAACCGGGCCTGCTCAGTATGGTCATCTATGTGTGTTTAGTGACGGGCCTGTTGACTGTCATGCTGGCCAGGGCATGGTGGCTGTGTGAAAAACGGAACGCGCGGGACAAGGACATGGCCTATGAGTGCGGCTTGAAACCCAGCGGCAAGGCCAGCTTCAGGTTTCCCGCCTCGTTCTATCTGGTGGCCGTATTCTTTTTGATATTCGATATCGAGGGCGCTTTCATATTTCAATGGGCAATCGGAGCCAAGCCCCTGGGCGTTTCCGGTTGGGTCCAGATCAGCTTTTTCGTGTTCGTTCTTCTGATGAGCTTGTTTTATGTTTGGGCCAAAGGAGGGTTGACTTGGGGCGAAAGGCATCCCCGAAGCAACGTGGAATCTCGGGAGTAGCCCTCGGCAGCATTGACACAGTGATCAACTGGGCCCGCAGCTTCAGCCTGTGGCCCCTGTTCTTCGGCCTGAGTTGCTGCTTTGTGGAGGAGGCCACCGCCTTCACTTCCCGCTATGACTTTGCGCGTTTCGGCGCGGAGGTATTCCGCGGCTCCCCCCGCCAGGCGGACGTGCTCATCGTGTCCGGCACCATCTTCAAGAAGATCGCTCCGGTGGTGTTGCGGCTCTATGCCCAGATGCCCGAACCTAAGTGGGTGATTTCCATGGGCTCCTGCTGCAATACCGGCGGCATGTACGACGTGTACAGCGTGGTGCAGGGGCTGGACCAGATCCTGCCGGTGGACGTTTACGTGCCCGGCTGTCCGCCCCGCCCGGAAGGTTTGATCCAG
>CAZDRW010000664.1:0-476 GCA_964507555.1 uncultured Desulfarculaceae bacterium | reverse complement strand
CCGATCTACCGCTGGTTTGAGCCCGAGCTGCGGCCGCCCCGGCCCGAGGCGCTCTTGGAAGGCTTGGTGCGGCTGCAGGAAAAGGTCCGGCGCGAGCGTCCCGCCCGCCGTGTGCTGCATCTGGCCGGCGGCCACCAAGGCGGGCGCCGCGACCATCTGCGCCTGGGCCGCGACAAGGACCGCGACCCCCGGGGTCCGGGCTATGAGAGCGTGCCGGTGCGGGGCAGCTCGGTCGAGCCTCCTTGGTTCCGGGGCAACCGCTCCGAACACATGTGGACCCCGCCGGCCCACAGGGTGGAGCTCAACCCGGTGGACCGCTCCCTGGCCAGCCAGCTCCAGGGACGCTTTGGCTCCCAACTAAAGGTGCAGGAGCAAACCAGCGATCACCTGACGGTCAGCACCAGTGCCGTTCAGGTGCCGGAGGTCTTGAAGTATCTCAAAGAGGACTCCGAGCCCAGGCATCAGCGTCTGGAGGA
>CAZDRW010000663.1:0-2252 GCA_964507555.1 uncultured Desulfarculaceae bacterium | reverse complement strand
TGCGTAGGCGGTTGATATCAAACGCCGCCGGCTTTTGGATCACCAATTTGCCCATGATCTCCCCCTGGTTGGGCTTGGGGCTGGGGATTGAGTTGCCGCTCCATTCCCGCATCGCCCCGCCGCCCAGGTTGCGCGGCCCTTCGGCCGCTGGTTAGTCGTCCTCCAATAAGCGGAGCAGCTCCATGCGGCTGCCCACGCACACCTCCAGAAGCTCGTCCAGTTCCTTGAGCATGCGGCGCGCCTCGCGGCGGTCCACCTTGCCGTCCTCCAGGGCCTCGCCGCCCTCCTCGGCAAAGTCGCCGAATTCCTTGCTCAGCTTGCCCAGGCGCCCGAACCAGTTTTTGATATCGCCCGGCTTCCCCTGGGGGATCGGAATCGCCACGTGGTCGCAGTCCAGGCAGAGCCGGCGCAGGGCCAGATAAATGCGGGTGATGTTGGTGATGGTGCGGAAGTCAACCAGGCCCAGCTTGTGGGTGCGGCCTTCACCTGGATGGGGATTGCACTCTTGATAGAGCGTATTCTCTGCCTTGTTCAAGACCTCGGCTAGTTGGGCCGCGCCGTAGGCCAGGGTCATGTCCCGGACCAGCTCCATCAGGGTTTTTGGTTTCTGCTCGTTCGCGCTCATGCAAAAATCTCCTGGCTTTTTCATTTAAAACTGGCGCCCGCTGCGCCAACCTGTGACCATGGCACCTCGCGCCACCATAGATCCCGCCTACGCCGCCGCCTGGTCGGCCGGCCAGATGTCCTCCACCTGGAGGCCGAACAGATCCGCGATCCGTTGCCTGATGGCCTTGCCCATGCTGGTGTTGCTATTGATGGCGCGAGAGAGGCTAACCTCATTCTGGATGCCCAATGCATCCAGGAGGCCGCGCTGGTTGCCGAATCCGTTAAGGGCGGCCAAGGACCGCACCTTTTCGGCGGGGCTCGCGGGGGCGTTTCGTAATATTGACCGTAGGGAGTATTCCGGGTTAAGCTGGCTAATGGTCTTAGCCGGGGCTTTTACTGTGAGGTGGGCAGGCATTGCAATCTCTCAGCTTGAAACTCGGTTAAACATATTTGCTGGATAAGATGATTACACGTAATCCGTGTGGCAGTCAAGCAATAACCGTGGATGTGCGCAATTTCCGTATTAGGTGACAAACTACGGGCCTTTAGGGCCAAGCAAGGCATGTCTCAGGCAGAGTTTGCCAATGAAATTGGCATGTCTCCTCGTACTTATCAGGATATTGAACGCGGTATTACGGTGCGCCTTGAAGCAGATGTTTTAGAGCGCCTTGTGGCCATGGGCGTGGATCTTGAGGCTTTGGTTTCAAGCGAAATGCGCGATATCCGTGCAGGCTACCGCCTGGATCTACTCGGGGAAATTGCAGCTTTAAGAGGCACCTCACCCATGCAGGTATGGATTGACCTGGGATTGCCAGAAAAACACCTACGGGATGGCGTTGCGGGTGGGCCGGCCTTTACCAAGCGCGAAATGCAAATGATTCAGGATTTATGGCGCGAGTGCTTTCCTGGCGGCATCAGCGAGATGGAACGCAAGCTGGGCTACGTTGAGTTGGTTAATGCGGGCAATGTAGATAAGATATTCCAGCCCAAGGTTGAAAAGGATCTTATTGCCGAGCCCACCCCAGCCCAGCCCCCCGGCGTCGACCATGTTCTCACGGCCGCCAAGATTCGCGCTGCCGAGGCTGCGCGCCAGGGCGGAGATCCCGCCACCGTCGTGCCGCCCGCGCTTTCCGGCGGCGAGCTGTTAATCATGGAATTCGGCGCCTGGGTGCGCCGCAAGCTCCTCAAATCTCCCGAAGCGCTGGACGACCTTGAACCAGCCCTGCGCCGGCTTATCAATGAAGTGGAACACGGGCCCTTGAACGCCCTCAAAATGGATGTTGTCGCTCACCCTGATGCGTGGGGGGATAATCTGCGTGCGCTGGTCATGGCATTGCCAGCGCTTGAGCGCCGGCGGCTCATGGACTGGTTGGCCGAACAGATCAGCGCCCAGGCGGACCGAGACCTGGGCCCTGCCCGCGAAACGGCGGCGGGTGGGGATCGGAAATAAAGCCGAGTCCACCTTAATCGATCTGGGGGTTTACAAATTGGGGGGTGCCTGCCCAGGCCTTTTACCAAATAGTAAAAAAGCACTCCTTATCCATAACCATGGCCCGATCCTGGCAGCCAACAGCTCCATGGCGGACTTGGTGGGCGCCAGCCCCCAGACCATGGCTTCGGCGGTGGCCACGCCGCTGGAAAAACAG
>CAZDRW010000662.1:0-2261 GCA_964507555.1 uncultured Desulfarculaceae bacterium | reverse complement strand
GCCAGGCAAAGCATGGTTTCCAGGGTGGGATCCTCCATGAAGCCATAACGGGCGATGATGCGATGAAATCCGCCGCCCAGTTGCTCGATCGAGACCTTTTCCAGACTTGGTACCCGGGGCACGTCTTCCACCTTAAAGTGCAGCAAGACGGTACGGCTGTGGATGACTTCGTTGTGCTTGACGTTCTTAGCCAGGGCCAAGGGCACGGCGTTGCGGCTGTTAGTCAGGAAGACCGCGTCCCCCTTGATCTTGTTGGGTGGGTGGCTGTCCAAATCCACGACGTATTGGTGAACGGGTGGCATGATCTTGCGTAGCTGCTTGGCCAGAATCCGGCGCCCCTTGGCCCAGGTCAGCATCAGCATGAAGAACAAGGCCCCAATAAAGAGGGGGAACCACGCGCCGTGCAGGAGCTTGCTGATGTTGGCCAGGAAGAAGGGGGTGTCCACCAGCAGGAAAAGTCCGGTCAGGGGCAGGGCCCAGGACAGGCGCCAATGCCAGCGGTTGTGGGCCACCACGAAAAACAGGACGCTGGTGACTATCATGGTGGAGGTCACCGCCACCCCGTAGGCGGCGGCCAGCTTGCTGGAGGTCTGAAAGCCGACCACCAGGGCCAGCGTGCAGACCATTAGCATCCAATTGACGGGAGCCACGTATATCTGGCCGATCTGGCTGGCCGAGGTGTGGCGGATATTCAAGCGCGGCAAATAGCCCTGCTGGATGGCCTGACGGGTCAGGGAGAAGGCGGCACTGATCACCGCCTGGGAGGCGATTATGGTGGCCAGGGTGGTCAGGACCACGGTGGGGATCATGGCCCAGGACGGCACCATGGCGTAGAAGGGATGAAACGATGCGCCCGGGTTGTCCAAAAGCAGAGCGCCCTGGCCAAAATAGTTCAGCAGCAGGGCTGGCAGCACCAGTACAAACCAGGTGAGACGGATGGGCCTGGTGCCGAAGTGGCCCATGTCAGCGTACAGAGCCTCGGTGCCCGTGACCACCAGGAAAACGGCGCCCAAGGCCACAAACCCCGGTACCTTATTGAGAAGCAAAAATTTGACCGCGTACCAGGGGAAAATGGCGGCGAGCACCTGCGGCTTGTCCGCCACCTGTGCCGCCCCGGTCACCGCCAGGAAGCACAGCCAGATCAGAATCACCGGCCCGAACAGGCCACCCACCCGCGCCGTGCCATGGCGCTGGATCATGAAAAGGCCGAGCAGAATGGCCACGGTGAGCGGAATTACGTAGGGGGTGAAGATCGGTGTGGCTATGCCGATACCCTCCACGGCGCTCAAGACGGATATGGACGGGGTGATCATCCCGTCGCCGAACAAAAGACAGGCCGCGAAGAGGCCCAAGGTGACGACCCGCATCCGTTGCCGGGTATCATCGGCTCCCTGAGGCCCGCGTATTAGAGTTGTCAGGGCGATGACGCCGCCTTCCCCATGATTGTCCGCCCGAAAAACGAAAGTGAGGTATTTAAGCCCCACGATCAAGATCAGCGCCCAGAAGATCAGGGATAGGATGCCTAGTATATTGGTCTGGGTCACTGCGATGCCGTATTCGCCGTGAAAGCATTCCCGTATTGCATATATGGGACTAGTGGCGATATCGCCGAATACCACCCCTAAGGCGGCCAGGGAGAGCGTGGCCAGGCGTTTGTTGGCCCGGACCTGGGCCTCTTCTGCCGGCGTGGGCGAGTCTGGTTTAGGTGGAAAGGCACATGTATTGGCCATAGCCACTCATCATCTCTCATTTTTCACATTATTGGCCAAAACAATTATTTTTCACCCCATCACCCTTCACCCTGATGTCATGGCCCGCTCAATTTAATGTCCAGCTTGTAACTTTAACGACCTGACCCTTTGAAGGTCACCCCGAATTAGATCCGGCCAACAGGTGGGGACTTGGCCTTTTGGAAGAGACCCCGCCTGGGAGTTTGGCCAAGCGGCATCGGGTGAATTCCCGAGGCGTCCGGTCTCCCGGGAAGGTGTGGTGCCTGCTGCCGTGGTAGTTTCGCCTCTGGGTTTCGATCTTAACTCTGGCGTTTTCCAGAGACAAGGGCCAATTCACCTTAAGGCATTCATAGCGAAAGCGGCCGTTGAAGCTTGCGATCACGGTGTTGTTCGGTGGGCTTGCCAGTCCTGCAGAAATCCAGGGCCACCTCGTGCTCGCGGGCCCATTTGTCCAGTGCCTTTGAGACGATTTCCGGGCTGTAATACAGGAATATCCTCTCAGATAGACCACGTTTTTGCAAAACCGGTTCC
>CAZDRW010000661.1:0-2263 GCA_964507555.1 uncultured Desulfarculaceae bacterium | reverse complement strand
TCTTGGCCCTTGACCAAGGCCGGGCCTTTGGCCGATGCTGTTACAAATCCGCGCGAACCAGCAAAGAGGCAGACATGGAGCGCATCAAAATCGGCGGTATCCTGCAAAGCGACGGTCGCGCGCTCCTGCGGATCATGGCCGCCCCTGCCAAAAGCGGCGCTGCCGGAACCTTGATCGGCGCCATGGGCGACGGAGGCGTTAACATCGAGCTTCTGGCCCAGTGCATGGACCTGGACGACAACCTCAATTTTACTCTGGTGTTCGATCAAAAGGATCTGGACCAGGCCTTGAGCCTGGTGGAGGGGGTGAAGCCCCAGCTCAGGGCCGAAGGTGTCTCCTTTCAACAAGACGTGGCGGTGATCAGCGTGTTCGGCCCCCACTTGAGGGAAAAGCCCCGGGTACCGGGACTCATGTTTTCCATCCTGGCCGCCGCTGGATTGGAGCCGGTGGCCATTGCCACCAGTATCTCCAGCGTAAGCTGCGTGGTGGAAGGCGCCACGCTGGACGCGGCGGTGGCGGCCCTGGAAGAGGTGTTCGAAGCTCCTTTCCAGGTCAAGAAACGGCCCAAAACCTACTAGACGCGCCAGCGCCCAGCGGTAAAGACATCCGCCTTGTCAGGCCTTGGGGAATTTGCTTCCTCCAAAATATATAAAAAACTAGCTTGCCAACTCGCCTTCCAGGCCCAACACTTTTTATTAGGACCATGCAGTCGTCGATCATGCATCAGCGACCCCGCCGGCCCCGGGCGGTGCCAAGGAGGTACTAATGAAGCGTTATGTGATTATCGGAAACGGCGTGGCCGGCGTCAGCGCGGCCGAGGCGATCTCGGCCAATGACGGGCAAAGCGAAATCACCATGTTCAGCCAGGAAAAGGATCCTTTTTACTACCGCCCGCGCCTGCCCGATCTCATAGCCGGAAACGCCCAGCTGGAGAAATTCACCCTGCATGACAAAAGCTGGTATGCCGCTCATGGCATTGACCTGCACCTGGGCGAAAAAGTGGTCCAGGTGGATCACAAGGCCCGCCTGGTGCGCACGGACCAGGGTTTGAAAGCCTCTTACGACACCCTGCTCCTAGCCACCGGCGCTCACTCCTTTATTCCTCCGGTGGATGGCGCTGATAAAAAAAATGTATTCGCCCTGCGCAGCGCCCAGGATGCGCGCCAGATCCAGGCCGCGGCCCGCCAGACCAAGGCGGCGGTGCTGGTGGGCGGCGGGCTTTTGGGCCTGGAGGCCGGCTATGGGCTCACCCGCTTGGGACTCACCGTTCAGGTAGTGGAATTCTTCGACCGGCTGCTGCCCCGCCAGATGGACAAGGCCGGAGCCGCTAAACTGCAAGGCATCCTGGAGGGCATGGGGTTTTCCTTTTTCCTGGGCGCCAAGGCCAAGCGGATCATGGGCGCGGATAAAGCCGAAGGCTTGGTGTTGGAGGACGGCAGCGAGATCAAAGGAGGGCTGCTGCTTTTTTCCGCCGGCATAAGAGGCAATGTGGAACTGGCCCAGGACATGGGGATCGAAATCCACAACGGGGTGGTGGTGGACGACCGCCTGCAAACCAGCCTTGAGGGAGTCTATGCCGCCGGCGATCACATCGAGCATCGCGGAAGGCTCTACGGCATCTGGCCCGCGGCCAAGGAGCAAGGCGAGATCGCAGGCCTCAACATGGCCGGCGGCGACGCGGTGTATGAGGGTACGGTGATGTCCAACTCCCTTAAAGTGGCGGGCGTGGACCTCACCTCGGCCGGGGAAGTTGACGCCGAAGGCAGACTTCTGTCGGCGGTGTATGAGGAGAAAGCCGCTTACCGCAAGATCGTCATGGAAGAAGGTGCCATAAAGGGTTGTATTTTCCTGGGCCTCACCGACGGCGTCAAGGAATGCTTGCAGGCCATGGAAGGCGGACTGCAAGTCGGCCATCTGGCGCCTGACCTGCGGGAAAAGGACTTCGACTTCTCCAAACTGCTTTCCTAGATAATCGCAACTTAGGGAGGCCAGGCCGGCGGCAACAGCGCGTTCGGCCTGGCTTGTTTGGCTAAAAGTAGGTATCCTTACCACAATAGTAGGAATAGGGGTGATCGCCCTGGAGGTGTGTCATGGAGCAGACCGTTGCGGATGGGAAATGCCGGTTGGAGGAGGATCGGGAATCGCGCTTAAGCGATGACATTCCCCGCCTGGCCCGGGAACTGGCCTCCTCCTGCGCCAGTAACGCTTGCTTCGATCACGTGGGACCCACCCCCATACCGGACCGGCGGCGGGTCGGGCGCGG
>CAZDRW010000660.1:0-2263 GCA_964507555.1 uncultured Desulfarculaceae bacterium | reverse complement strand
TCATGGCCTCTTGCACCGTAACCGCGGCTATTTTTTTAATCTCCGCTTCCATGGCGTCCCGTGATTTGAGCGGGATGATTCCGTCCAAAAGCGTGAAAAACGAGGGCAGGGGAAGGCTCTTTTGCTGCATGATCAGGTCGCTTTGACAAAGTATGCCTTTGAGTCTGCCTTTTTTGTCCACCACCGGGATTCCGTTGATACGCCGCTCCACCAGTAGCTTGGCTGCCTGAGTAACCCCGGTGTCCGGGGTTACCGTTAACGGGTCAGTGCTCATAATATCTTTTACTTTTAGCATGTTGGCTCCAGGATCAATGTTTGGTGTGCCTGGCGGGCGTCAAAAGCGCGCCTTTTGATTCAGTATGTACTTGCAGGCCGAGGAGGGTCAAGTTTGGCATTACTGAGAACCTATGCCCTATCTAAGACTTTTGCCTAGGACAAAAAACGAAAAAGACTCTAACACGAATAGTCATCTGAACCGATTCCAACCCCGCTGCCGATTGTTTAGCCTGATTTATATAAGGTGTCAGATGGTTAGGAATGATTGTCCACATATGAACATGTAAGGGTATGAGCCGGCTTGCGGAGCTTAGCCCTGGAAGCGTAATAGCGCGACCGGCGCCGTGAGGGTTCAATGCAGGAAACTAAATTCGATCAGTTTTCAATACGTCAACATGGGCCGTTAACGGTTCACATGGGGCGCGAAAAGCAAAACGACAATTCATCAGGCCAAATTTATCTGGAATTGCCATACAAGGGGTTGGTTATTGCGCCGCGTGGCCAGTTGGAGGTGGAACTGCTCTTCAGAGGTCTGCCCTTGGCGCTTGCGGTGGCCCGTGAGTGTCACCAGCTCACAGTGGACCTATCCCAGACTCTAGGCTTGGATGATTTGGCTGTTAGCGCCTTGGTGGTTCTTCTACGCAACTATGCCAGGGGCTTTGGCCGCATAGTTTTGCAGGGGCTGCCGATGTGGGCCGTTGAGCGCTTATGCGATGTTGGCGTGGATAAACTCTTGGGCCACGGTTGGGTGTGCGCCTGGGAGGTTGGTAAAGTGAGGTATTGGCTATGCAGAGCTTAACCACTGGTGGTGGGGCCGGCACTCCCGATCACCCCGAAGGCGCTCTATATGCTGAAATGATCGCCCGCGCTGTGCGCGACATCCTGCGCGGAGCGCGGCTTCCGGTTCTGGACCAGGTTAAACGCAGGGTACCCGGAGCCCGCCGCCGCTTGACCGGGGCTGAAAAAGCCTTGGGCTGGATTTTCGCCGAATTGAATGCAGAGCGCTTGCAGCGCCATTGCGGCGATGAGCCCTGTCAACCAGAACCAAATTCATCGGAAGGCCCTTGCCGTTGCTGGCGGCCCAACTATCAAACCTGCCTGCGCGTAACCTTCAGCGAGGCCTGCTACGGACTGGAGCCTCCATTGGATCCTACCGCCCTGCGTGAACGGATCCGGGATTATTTACGCCAAAACGGCTTGGATTTGGGTTAGTTCAGGCCTTAGCGAGCGCTAAAGGCCTAGCCCACCCTTAGCGCCTCCAGGCAGACATGCCGCTTCCCATGCGAGCTCCCGCGGCAAGCTATTGATTTGCCGTCACGCAGCGCTCTGTTAAGCTATTATTAACAATAGTGTCTGCAAGCTAAAACCTCCGCGCTCCATGGGAAGAGGCATGTCTGCAATAAATAAGACCCAGGCCGAGCAAGGCCCTGTTATCGGCGAACACGACCTGTACCTCTTTAACGAGGGTACCCACTCCCGCCTGTGGGAGAAGATGGGCGGCCATTTGACCCAGGAGGGCGGCAAGGCGGGAGCCAGGTTCGCGGTGTGGGCTCCGGACGCGGAGTCTGTCGCGGTCATGGGCGATTTCAACGGTTGGGACAAGAACTCCATCCATCTGCAACCCATCGGCTCCAGCGGCATTTGGCAGGCGTTCGTGCCCGGGGTGAAAAAAGGCGATGCCTATAAATACCACGTGCGCTCGCGCTACCTGGGCTACCGGGTGGACAAGGGCGATCCTTTTGCCATTCACACCGAAACCCCGCCCCGAACCGCCTCCAAGGCCTGGGACCTGAGCTATGAGTGGGGCGACGGCCAGTGGATGAATGATCGCCGGAGCCGCAACTCCCTAAGCGCGCCTTGGTCTATCTACGAGATGCACCTGGGCTCATGGATGCGCGGGGAAGGCAACCGCTTTTTGACCTACGGCGAGTTGGCTGATCGGCTCTCGGCCTATGTTAAAGACATGGGCTTTAGCCACGTGGAATTC
>CAZDRW010000659.1:0-2273 GCA_964507555.1 uncultured Desulfarculaceae bacterium | reverse complement strand
GTCCAAGGCCCGTCAAGGCGTGAATCCCGCAACAGGGGAAAAAATCAAGATCAAGGCCAGCAAGCGAATGGCTTTTAAGGCCGGCAGCCAAGTGAGCGCCGTTCTGAATCCCAAATAGTAAATCAATAAAAGCGCCGCCTCCTATTAAGGGGGCGGCGCTCCGCATTAGAGCCGCCTTTGGTTCATGCCCGGTTCATAGCGTTTTAGGCAAGCTTCTTGAACAGAATGATCTTGTCGTCTTCTGGCGCATAAAAATCGGGCAGCACAGCCTCCACTCTATAGCCTTTGGCCAGATAAAAGCCCCGGGTGGGATCATATTGCGCGCGGGAGGATGTTTCCACATACAAACGGGCAGCGCCATCTTGCGCGGCACGCGTTTCGGTTTCTGCAAGGATCAGGCTGCCGATTCCTTTGCCGCGTGAAGATCGATCCACCACGATCCAGAAAAGATCCCAACTGGCCGAGGTCCCGACTATAGGACCATAGCAGGAATAGCCCCAAAGGCTGCTTCCTTCCTCGGCGAAAAGAAACAAATAGCCGCTGGCCAAACCTTTAGCCAGGCGCTCTTCCACCAACTCCCGGGCGATGGCTATTTCTTCGGGGTTGAAAAAGCCCGACTCGGCGGCCAGGCGCTCCACCGCCAGGACATCAGCCAGTATTGGCTCGCTGCGCCAGGTTATTTTTGGCTGAATCATTTTGTTTGCCCAATCCGGCGCCGTGCCAAAGCCCCTGAAAAAAATGACGGGCATTAAGCCCCAAGGATTTGATGCGGTAACCGCCTTCTTGCACCACCAAGGTCGGCAGGCCCAAGGAGCCCACCAGGCGTCCGTTCTCCTCAAAGTCTTTAAAATCCAAGCTCCAAGAGCCGGTGGGGTCTCCCTTGGCCGGGTCCAGGCCAAAAGCCACCACCAAATAAATCGGTTTGAAACGCTTGACCCGGGCCAAGACATCTTCCAAGGCGCGGCGGTATCCCTTGCCGTCCAATTCCTCAGGCATGGGCAGATTAAAGTTGTAGCCCTTGCCCATATCCTCGCCAGTCTCCTCGCGAAACCCGCTGAAATAGGGATAGGCAAAGCTAGGGCGGCCATGGATCGAGCAGGTGAGCACATCGGAGCGTTTATAAAAAATGTCCTGGGTGCCATTACCGTGATGATAATCCACGTCAATCACCGCCACCTTGCCTTGAGCGGAAAGAAAGTGCGCCGCCACCGCCGCAGAGTTGAAATAGCAAAAGCCTCCAAAAGCCTTGCGTTCGGCATGATGACCAGGAGGCCGTACCAAGGCATAGGCCAGGCGAAAGCCTTTCATCAAGGCCTCGGCTGCGGTAAGGGCGCAATCCACCGCGCCGCGCGCGGCTATAAAAGCGTTGGCGTTGAGCGGCGTGAAGGTGTCGATGCAATAATAGCCTGCTCTAACCGGCAGATCCTTAGGGGGGCGGGCCGCGTTTCTGAGCGGGAACACATAAGGATAAACCGACTTGCCCGGTTCGATCTTTTCGCAAACCTTTTGCAAGTAATTTACAAAGCTGGGGTCGTGGACCGCCTTGATTGCCGCCAGAGAGGTCCGGCGCGCTTTCAATTCCTCGAAGATGCCAAGCTTTCTGATCTCACGCAGGATGGCGCGCATCCTGACCGGTGATTCCACATAACCCCGTTCGTGAACTTGATGCATTTGGTGGCGTTCGTTAACCACCAAGGCTATACGCCTATCAAGCGACACCTGCCTGGGTTTAGCTATAGTTTCGGTGTCGATGATATAACGAGGCTCGCGTATGCGCACAGGGTCGTCCTTGAATGAGCGGACCACCATGTCCACGTAACCGGCGGGGCAGAGGTGACTATATTTACGCTCCAGGATGGCGCGCACCACCTTTTTGGCCTCGGCCCTTCTGAGCTTTTTACCGCCCAGGCTGTCATAGACCAGATACGGCGGGCAATCCGGATTTTCCGGATTAATGGGCGTCTCATAGGCCGTGCCTACCACCGGCCGGGCGCCCCATCGCTCGTAAAATCTGAGGCGCGCGCGGTTTTGCTTCTGCACCGCCGGGTCGGAGCACAAAGACGCATCATCGGGCAGGCACTCCATGAACAGGCCCAGAACTCCCAACCTGTGGGCCTCTTCCCGCACCCTGTCATAGAGCGCGCCTCCTATGCCGCCACCAGTCAGGGGGCTGGCGGTGGAGATATAATCAAGAAAGCAAAAGTTCAGATCCGGCGCGTGGGCCACCAGCGCGAACCCCCGCACCACAGTGCGTTGATCCTCGGCCACAAAAA
>CAZDRW010000658.1:0-2274 GCA_964507555.1 uncultured Desulfarculaceae bacterium | reverse complement strand
CGGAATTTGCTTTCAGCTGAAGGGAAGATCCACAGTTCAGGATTATTTGAAAAATCTGTAAATGCACGATCAATGGCTGGATCAATTTTATCCGTCGTTCGTTGTCGGCTAAGTTTGTCACGAAGCACTCTAGTGGAATAGCGAATTACTTCGAGTTGCCCAAGTTGGAAACTTTGGGGATTATCTAAAAAAATGCTAGGATAAATCAAATCGTTTGGCAACCAATTACCCAGCATATTATTTACCATTATAATCAGAGTATCACTAAACAAAAGGCCGGCCGCGACCTTTGGTGTCTCAGCTTCTGCAGGTTTGGATTTTCCTATAATTGAGCGAGGATCAAAGAAGTTAGGGAAAGCGCGTTGATACTCGTACCACATTACGAATGGAGCAAAAATTAAGTAAGTGAAGACAATTAATAAAAGTGCGCGTAATACGCGCCTAAATGATGCAATGCCAGAAGCAAAGGGATTAAGCCAGCTCCATCGGCTACTCTTAGCATCTGCTTGGTAGTCATGCCGCTTCATATCCTTCTCCCCTTTATCTTAGCGCCGCATCTTGGTGTTGGCTTCTTGCGGCTGCCTAATGCGCTCAACTAAAAGTGTGGTTGACAGGCCTTCTACTAAAGGCATAGCCAATACATCTCCGCCTCGGGCTTGAACATATTCGGCGCCAACGATTTCCTCTATTGGCCAATCGCCGCCTTTAACTAAAACATCAGGGGCTATGAGTTGGATGATTTTTTTCGGGGTAGATTCTGCAAAGATAACCACCAAATCCACCGCAGCCAATGCTGCGAGCACTTCAGCCCTTTGATCTTCGGGTACCAGGGGGCGATCGGATGCTTTGTTTAATAAACGGATGCTTTGATCTGAATTAAGACCTACAATTAACAAATTACCCAACGATCGGGATTGACCCAAGTAACGCACATGGCCCGCGTGCAGCAAATCAAAACAGCCATTTGTGAACACAACCTTGCCACCATTGGATTGCACTTCTTTAGCACGGTGCGCAGCATGCTCTACAGTGACGATTTTGTTGGTTGCGTCAAAGAACATTTTCCACCTTATTTGGATTAAGGAAATAATATCGGCAATAACTTGCCTCTGCAAGGGTTCGCCTAGCTGAGCATTTCATTAACGGTGCCTGTCTTCGCAATGGTGAGCACCGAAACACAAATTGCACCAGCTTGCAGAAGGACACGAGCGCATTCATCCACTGTGGCACCAGTGGTGTACACATCATCTACGACAAGAATTTTTTTGCCTATCGCCATGTCAATTCGCCTCACTCCAAAGGCCCCTGCCACGTTTCTTCGCCGTTCTAAACCATGCAAACCAACTTGAGGCCTTGTGTGGCGTAACCGTTCCAAGAGGCGCGATTCCAGTCTTATGCCATGCATGTCTGCCAAGGGACGGAATAATACTTGGGCTTGATTAAAACCACGCATTAAAAGCCGACGGGGGTGAAGAGGTACCGGGGCAATCAGATCTACTCCAGATATCCATGAGGCTGGTGTCTCCTTGGCCAGCCATCCTGCCAGGACCAAGCCTGCAGCTAGGTGGCGTTTATATTTGAATCCACGGAGAGCTCGCCCAATCGACCCATCGTAACGGCATAGGGCGTGAGGTCTTACCGCAAGTGGCTGGCTTGTCGAGGTGAAGTTGTCCAGTGTTGTCCACTTTTGTTCTGTTTTTTGATTGGAAAATTCGCTGGTCAACAGCCGGATTTCCGTGGCGCAATCTTTACAAAAATACTCGGCATTTTTTAACCCGGACCCACACGCCGCACAGCCGGGCGGGATCACCAGATCCCCCAGCGCGTGAAGTATGTTGCCCAGGCCGCGTAGCATACCTGGCCCCACCTGAGGTGAGTTGGGAACGTGCCGGGCGCCCTGCCGATGGCCGTGGAAAAAGCTCCCCGGCCCTCCCCGGCCCCGGGGTTTACATGTTCTGGGTCACGCGCTCGGCAAAGGCCGAGCAGGAAACCTCCTTGGCACCTTCTATCTGGCGGGCGAGATCATAGGTCACCTGGCCGGCTTCAATGGCGCGGGACAAGGCTTGGGGAACCAGTTCGGCCGCCTCCTGCCAGCCCAAGTGCTCCAGCAGCATGGCGCCCGAGAGAACCAGGGAGCCCGGGTTGACCTTGTCCTGGCCCGCGTATTTGGGGGCCGAGCCGTGGGTGGCCTCGAAGACGGCGGCCGTGTCGCCGATATTGGCGCCGGGGGCCATGCCCAAACCGCCCACCTGGGCGGCCAGACAATCCGAGAGG
>CAZDRW010000657.1:0-2276 GCA_964507555.1 uncultured Desulfarculaceae bacterium | reverse complement strand
GGAGTGCGATTGCCGCAAGCCCGGTCCGGGCATGGTTTTGCGGGCGGCCGCGGAGTTGAGCTTAAGCCTGACCGGTTCCTTCATGGTGGGCGACCGGCCCGGCGACGTGGGCTGCGCCCTGGCCGCGGGGTTGTATGCGGTGCGGGTCTTAAGCGGACCGGACCAAGACGATGAGGAACAGGCGGCCCATCACCGCGCCCCGGACCTGGCCGGGGCGGTGGAATGGATTCTGGCCTGCCTGGAGAGCGGTTCATGAGGGTGTTGATCGTAAAGCTCTCGGCCTTGGGCGACGTGGTGCAGTCATTGCCCGTGGCCATGGCTATCCACACCCAACGACCGGACGCCCAGGTGGATTGGCTGGTGGAAAAACCCAGCGCGCCGCTTCTCACGGGCCATCCTGCCCTGAACCGGGTTTTAGTGTCTCCCCGTCATGAGATCACGCAGGGAGATGGTAATATATTTACAGCACTTACAGGATTCGGCCGCGAGCTGCGTTCGGTCACTTACGACGCGGTGCTCGACTTGCAGGGCCTTATGAAAAGTGCTATGTTAGTGGCGCTTTGCAAGGCCGAACGCAAGATCGGCTTCAAGGGGGGCAAGGAGCCCCTGGCGGCCTGGCCTCTAACCGAGCGGCTGGACCCATACGACCCCGACCGGCACGCCCTGGAGCGCTACCTGGATCTTTTGGAGCCCTTGGGGCTGATGAGGCCGGCCCATCCCCAGTTTGGCCTGGAGCCGGGAGCAGAGGACCTGGCCAAGGTGCATGAGTTGCTGGGCCGGGGGGCGCAGGGTGAGCCGCTCGTTGTTTTGCACCCCGTGGCCAAGTGGGAATCCAAGCTCTGGCCCCCCAAACACTGGGCCCAACTGGCCCACGATCTGGCCGGGTTGGGCGTCCGCTTGGCGCTTACGGGCTCCGGCGACGACCGGCGCGTCACCCAGGCCATCGCCCGCGCCGCGGGAGTGGACCTAATCGATTTGGCCGGCCGCCTGAGCCTTAAAGAACTGGCCGCGCTGCTCAGCCGGGCCGATCTTTTGGTGAGCACCGACACCGGGGTAATGCATTTGGGCGCTGCGGTGGGGTGCCCGGTGGTGGCGCTATTCGGACCCACCGCCCACTGGCGCACCGGTCCCTACGGGAGCGGCCACCGGGTGGTGCGCTTGGCAATGGATTGCGCCCCTTGCTTTCAGCGGGAGTGTGAAAACCCCCGCTGCCTGGGGGAAATGAATCCGGAGATAGTGTTGGCCCAGGCGCGGGCGGCGCTGGCTAAGGCCTAGTTGAAGCAGAGGCAGGGAGACAGCATGCATTTTTTGGTCACCGGCGCGGCCGGCTTCATCGGCTCCCAGGTGTGCGAAGGGCTTCTGGCCCAAGGCCACCAGGTGCGCGGCCTAGACTGCTTCACGGATTATTATTCCAGAAAGCTAAAAGAGCTCAACCTGGAGCCGTCCCGCGCTCACGCCGCTTTTGAGTTCGTGGAACAGGATCTGGTGGCCGTGGATCTGGCCCAGGTGTTGGACGGGGTGGAGGTGGTGATCCATCTGGCGGCCCAGGCTGGGGTGCGCGCCTCCTGGGGCGCCAACTTCACCGTCTATACCCACAACAACATACTCTCCACCCAGGCGCTATTGGAGGCGGGCAAGGCCGGCGGTTTTAAGCGCCTGGTCTATGCCAGTTCCTCCAGCGTCTATGGCGACACCCGGGACCTGCCCATGCGCGAGGAAAGCGCCTGCTGGCCGGTTTCGCCCTACGGCGTCACCAAGCTGGCGGCCGAGCACCTCTGCGGCCTGTACCATAAGAACTTCGGGGTGGACACGGTGAGCTTGCGCTATTTCACGGTCTACGGGCCCCGCCAGCGGCCGGACATGGCCTTTCACCGTTTCATAAAAGCGCTTATGACCGGCGGCGATATCCGGCTTTTCGGCGACGGCGGCCAGTCGCGGGACTTCACCTATGTTTCGGACATTGTGGACGCAACTATCGCCGCGGCCATGGCCCAAGACGTATCGGGCCAGGTGTTCAACCTGGGCGGCGGCGCGCGGGTCACGGTGAACCAGGTCATCGCCTGGCTGGAGGAGATCACCGGCCAAAAGGCCAAGGTGACGCGTTTGGAGGTGGCCAAGGGCGATGTGCGCGACACCCAGGCCGACACCAGCCGCGCCCGCGCCAAGCTCGGTTTCAACCCGCGCTATGATCTCATGAAGGGCCTGAGGGCCGAGGCCGAGTGGCTGGAAAAGATGCTGCCGGTCTTAAAGGAGGCTTGAAAGCATGCCTTTGAATC
>CAZDRW010000656.1:0-2279 GCA_964507555.1 uncultured Desulfarculaceae bacterium | reverse complement strand
GTATAGCGCCCTGAGCCCGATCAGGTCGCGGGTGGGCTGCGGCTTGAAGCCCGTGGGCGGCACCGAGGGATCGCCCAGCACGCCCGGAGTGAAGTCCTGAATTGCGCGCGGTTCGTTGTTGATTTCGCCTTCGCGCATATAGGTGTCAACGCAGAGCGCCTGACGGGTCTCGATGTTCACGAAGAAAGTAACGCAGCGCCTTTCATTTTTGGCAAAGGTCATGTCGATGTAAAAGACCTTGCCCGCGACCTCTATCGCCTCGTACCAATCCGACCCGCTCTCATTGCCGCTCTGCCACGCCACCTCTTTAGGCGACTTGAACTGGAGGTCGAAGACCTTGCCATTGTCCAGCGTGATCTTCATTTCTTGACCGACTAGAGCGTCCGTGGCGGGAATGCGATGATAAGCCATATCCGCCGCGTAATCTTCATATTTGTAGTCGGTTTCGCCTTCTTTTTGAGGCATCTGGCTCCTCCTTTATTTAAATTGCCGCAGGGCTCACGCACGCACACGCCATATCGCGGTGATGAATGATGGTTCCTCATGAGCCGGCCGGTTACAGACAACGCCACCTTCTCGGGCTAGAACGGCAGTTGCCGCTTAGTCTTCTGGATGGTGAGCCACTTCAGCTCGGTGAGTTCCTCGACCGAATAATGTCCGCCCTCACGGCCATGGCCGCTTCCCTTGCATCCGCCAAAGGGGCTGCAGGCATCGGCATCCACCGAGCCGTCATTGATGTGGACCATTCCGGCCTCCAGGCCCTCGCCCAGGAAAATCGCCTTTTCCAAATCCTTGGTGATGGCGCCGGCGGAAAGTCCGTAGGTTGTGTCGTTGGCCACCTTGAGCGCCTCTTCCACGTTCTCCACCGCGATGATCGAGGCCACCGGGCCGAAGGTCTCCTCGTAATAGATCTTCATGTCGGGCGTGACATCGGCCAGTAAGGTAGGCTGATACAGGCGTCCCTCATAAGTGCCGCCGGTGAGAAGCTTGGCTCCCTTGGCCACCGCGTCCTTCACGTGATCGTCGATCTTCTTGATCTGCTCATCGCTGATCACGGGCCCGATAAAGGTGGTGGGTAGGCTTGGGTCCCCCACCGGAAGATGGGAGGCTAGATCGGTCAGGCCTTGGCTGAAGGCTTCCACGATGGGCTTTTCCACGATGATCCTGTCGGTGGACATGCAGATCTCACCCTGGTGCAGATACGCGCTGAAGGCCGCGGATTTCACCGCGTACTCAATATCGGCGTCGGCAAGAACTATGAGGGGATTTTTTCCGCCAAGCTCCAGGCTATAGGGCTTCAACTGGGCCGCCGCCCTTTGGGCCACGTGCCGTCCGGTCACCGTCTCGCCGGTGATGGCCACGAAGGAGCAATGCGGGCTGTCGATGAGAGCGTCGCCCAAAACGCTGCCCGGGCCGGTGATGACATTAAGGGCGCCCGCGGGCAGACCCGCCTCTTCAAAAAGCTCCCCGATTTTAAGCCCGATGATCGGGGACTCGCTGGCCGGCTTCAGAACCACCGTATTGCCGGTGGCCAGGCCGTAGGCAACTTTATAGATGGATAGCACCAGCGGGAAGTTCCAAGGTGAGATGGCCAGCACAGTGCCCCTGGGCCTGCGCATGGTCATGGAGAGCTTGGTGGGGTCGTTATGGAAGGTCTCGCCCATAACGCGCTTGCCGTCGGCGGCGGCGGTCTCGATGAGATCCACGGTCTGGAAGATCTCGAACATCGCCTTGCCTACCGAACCGCCCCCCTCCTGGATCAGCACGTCGGCAAACTCCTGGGTCTTGGCTTCGAGAAGTTGCGCCGCCTTGTTGAGAATCTTGGCCCGGTCAATGGCGGGCGTGGCGGCCCATCCCTTGCGGGCCGCAAACGCCGCGGCCATGGCGCGGTCCGCGTCCTCAACGCCACCCTTGGCTACCTTGGCGTAAAGCTCCCCGTTATAGGGGTTGAAATCATCGAACGTTTCCCCGGACTGGGCATCCACCCATTGCCCGTCAATGAACAATTGATTCTTTTCCATGACACCTCATTTCTCCTGGAAATTCGCTTTTCCCCGGGTGCGCAGCCTGCCGCCTGCCGATGCGGGCGCTTTGTTTAGCGCGCCCATGCCGGAAGCTCAGTTTTCTTTCCTATGAGCCGATCATTAAGACCGGCTTGATGACGCGGCCCTTTTCCATGTCCTCTACCGCCTTGTTGATCTCCTCGAAAGGATAGAAGGTGATCATGCGGTCAAAGGGGAAGCGGCCCTGCCGGTAAAGGTCGATCAGTTTGGGAATGA
>CAZDRW010000655.1:0-2280 GCA_964507555.1 uncultured Desulfarculaceae bacterium | reverse complement strand
AGCTCTTCCTCGTAAAGCTGCACCTTGGATTCAAGCAAGGAAAGGCGATGGGCCAAGCGGCTTACATCACGGACGTCCTTGAAAGTAACCTGGCCGAACACAGCTATCAACTCGCCATCCTTGAAAATCGGGATGCGCTGAACCACCATGTTTTGGCCCTTGATTCTATGGGAGACGTTGATCTCGGCCTTACCGGTCTGTGCCACAATGTGCATCCTGCTGTTCTCGATCACATCGGTGACATGTCGTCCGATTTGCTTTTTCGGATCAACCCCCAGAAATTCTCCGTATGGTTCATTAAAGTGGGTGATGTATCCCTTGGCATCAGTTACGCAGGAGCCGCTGTAGATGTGATTGAAAATCAAATTCGCCATTTCGATGCGTTGTTGCAGACCTCCAATCTGCTTCAGAAGCATTTTCACATTTTCAGGACTGGCCTTTTCAACGGTTAAAGCCATGATATGCGCCCTCTGTCGTATTTAATTTGATACATGTATTAAATTTAATACAGATGATAGCCCTTACGTCACGCGTAAAGCAAACCCTTTCTTTCCCATGTTCCCTCTAGCCATTGCTCAATGTAATGATCAGACATGACACGATATTTTTCATTCCTTCCTCCGGCAGAAATCGCTGGGTGCGAGCAGTCAACCAGTTTGGCCCATATATTGCCATTAGTCGAAAGGATGCCGCGGATGCTTTGGGAGCGTTGCCATCCGTGGTCATAATGATTGATAAAGAACAGCCGGTGTCCATAAGCTAAAGGGAGACTCTCGGCAGGACATCAGGCCCCTTCCCTCGCCAAATACGCACTGTGATGTTACGGCAGCGCGCATACCAACTCGCTGCCAGTTGATAGTTGCTTAACGCGGGCACTTAAAATCTGCCCGCCGCTGCTTGGCGGAACTATGAGCGAAACTACTCAAATAATTCTAGGGTTACTCTTTTTGGCCTTGGTGTTCGTTCTCACCCGCATGCTCATCGCCCGCAAAATGCATCGCACCGCCAAAACCATCACCGATGAACTGAAACGCCGGGGAGCCACCGACCCCGCCTCTGCCGTTTCTTTGGGTTACGAAAAGAGCGACTGGCTGACCATCGGCCTGCGCGATTACCGCCCCAAGGCCCTGGAGGCTCTGATCAACCACGGCATGGTGATCAAGACCTCCACGGGTGGCTACTACCTGGCCCGTGAGAGCCTGCCGCAATAGCAGGCTTGGGGAGAGCGGGCCGCCTTGGGGCGGATGAGCCAGCACCTGTTTGGTTGTGTAGATCGAGATGAAACCTTGAAGGGAGGAAGGGACTGATGAAAAAGATTGGTTTGTTAATTTTGGCTCTGGTCTTGGGTCTGGGGTTGACTCTGGGCAACACCAGCTTCTCGGCGGCCGCCGGGAAAAAGAAAATGACTAAATTCGGCGAGGACCTGCGCCATAAAGAGTGGAAAAACATCAAGTGGAAAACCTCCAACAAGACTATTAAATGGCGCATGACCGGCCCCTGGACCACCGGCATCCTCTTCTATGACTTCATGGTGCACTTTGCCGACAGCGTGCGCGCCGCCTCCGGCGGCCGTTTGGACATCAAGGTCTTCCCCGCCGGCGCAGTGGTGCCGCCCATGGAGACCTTTGACGCCGTACGCAAGGGCGTGGTGCAGGTGGGCCACTCCTGGCCCGGCTATTGGAAGGGCAAGAACGAGGCCTTCACCGCTTTCGCCTCGGTGCCCTTCGGCTTGGACACCGAAGGCTACAATATTTGGTACTACGAGCGCGGTGGCCGGCAGATGATGCTGGACCTCTACGGCCGATTCGACATGGTAGGCTTCTTCTGCGGCAACTCCGGCCAGGAGTTGGGCCTGCACTCCAACAAGCGCGCTACTAAGATGTCTGACTTCAAAGGCATGAAGGTGCGTACTCCCGGCTGGTACATGGACATCCTCACCCGCCTGGGCGTGAGCGTGACCCCACTGCCCGGCGGCGAGATCTACCTGGCCCTGGAGCGCGGCATCATCGACGCCTGCGAATTCTCCTCGCCCGCGGTCAACCTGCCCATGGGCTTCCACGAGATCACCAAGTACATCATCGAGCCCGGCGTGCACCAGCCTTCCTGCCAGTTCGACATCTTCATCAACAAGAAGGCCTTTGAAGCCCTGCCCGCTGACCTGAAGGCCATCGTCGAAATCTGCGCCAAGGAGACCCAACTGTGGTCCTACTCCTGGATCGAGAACCTCAACATCACGGCCATCAAGGAAATGGCCAAGAAGGTTGAGTTCGTCATGATGGA
>CAZDRW010000654.1:0-2284 GCA_964507555.1 uncultured Desulfarculaceae bacterium | reverse complement strand
CATGGCCCATTTGGCCGGGGTGACAGGCCTGGGCGTAGGCAAGAGCCAGGTACCGGTTATTCTGGATCCGGGGACCTCGGTGCGCCAGGACGTGCTGTTTGCCTTTGACGATTGCTTTTTCCTGCCCTGCGATGCACCGGCCTCCCACATCCGGGCCTTGCGCGACGCCCGCTACACTTATGCCGTGTATTACTCGGCCGACGGCAGCGCCTTTGAATACGAACTATACGACAACCAGAGCGACCCCTTTCAGATGAACAACCTGGCCTTTGACGTCTCGCCGCTGACCCTAAACCTCTGGGCGCGGCTGCACACCAGGCTGACCCAAAGCATCCGGGAAAACCTGGCCCAGCCCACGGGATTCGAGTGGCCCACCGAACCGGTTAAAGCGCCGAGATGAAGTCAGGCAATGTCGTTTTTCCGATGCGAGTGCAAAGGCCGGACTGAAAACCCATGGGCAATGCGGCCTGAAAGGCCTTAAATAAGCATACGGTTCTTGGTGTGCTGATCAGCTTCTTTCTCTAATTCTTCGGAGGATATCGGAAAGCTTTCCCGCATTTATGCTACAAGTATGCTTAACTTTGCTGGAGCTACCCAAATGCCTCCTTCCCAGCCCGTGCAGGCAACCCTTAAATACCTGGCGATCCTGATCCCAACGTTTCTGCTCCTGCAGGCGCTGTTAATCATCATGCACGAGTTCACCCACAGCACCGTGGCCTGGCTGCTGGATGATATGCATAGCCCCTTGGACATAATCTGGGGCAACCCCCTGATGATGACGGGCTGGGACGAAGGGGTGGGCTACAAAAGGCTGTTCGCCGAGGGCCATTACCATGCCGCGGCCATAATCGGGGTGAGCCCGCTTATCATGCATTCGCTGGTCGTGAGTACAAGTATCGTACTCATGCTGCGCAAGTGGATGCTTTCCCGGAAATGGCTTTTTCACACCGTGTTTTGGTTCACCATCGCCAACCTGATGGAACTCATCGCCTATATACTAATGCGCGGGTTCTCGGCCCATGGGGACACCGGAAACTTCAATCACGGCATGGAGGTCTCTCCCTGGTACCTCTTCATCATCGGCTCACTGGCCTTGGCCGCTGGGGTATACATTTTTTATAAAAAGGTGCTGCCGCGCTTTTACGCGGTTATGGCGCCCGGCAACCGCACCCTGCAATGGGTCATTCTGGCCGTGTCGGCCTTTATCCTTTTTTTCTGGGGCAGCGGAATCCGCGTGATGATCTACGTCTATCCCGATCCCCAGTGGGCCTTCGGCCTGCTTGCCTTCCCTGCTTTCGTTGCGGTCATGTATTTCTTTAAGCCCGCCCACACAAATGATTAGCAAGGCTACCGGCAGCAGATGAATGCTGAGGGACAAACTGGAGCGTGGTAAGGATTTTCGGCTCAACAACGGAACAGGGGCCGGAGAAGTTATCTTCTCCGGCCCCTTGGAATCGTTGATGGTAGGGCCGGTCGGGTTTAAACCGACGACTTCCACCGTGTGAGGATGGCATTCATCTATCAAAAAATATCATTTGATATTTCTGATAGTTACACGACTCGCCTTCGCTATTTCTAAGTGATCTCTAAGCCAGACCCAAAGCCCGGCCCTCAGATTCGCTGAATACTTACCCCTTGCACGCCAAACCAGCTTGAGGTGTAAAATGAACGCCGGACATCCCGAATGCGCAGTCACAGCCGGTAAGAAACTGAGATTCGTCGAATCACAATGGCAAGCTTGCTGAACTTCATGGTCGACCTTAAAAATAGCACCCAATTTACACCCTATGTGGGGCTGGGCCTGGGCAGCACCCGCGCCAGCTTGGAAAATTGATACGTATGGCCCGACCGCGTGACAGAGCGCACCGCGGGTATCAAAAGGTTTTGGACGAACCTATACGCAGCAACAGCCGCATAATCTATTGGTCCTAGATTTTGGTGGGCGCTTTTTTATTTTTGTGAGATTTCCGAAATGGCTTTGCAAAGGAGAGGAAACATGTCGATCAAGACCACCTCTTTCCTCCAAGACAACCGCGGCCTGCACAACCACGCAGCCTTGAGGTATGTGTGTCTGGTCTTGGCGCTGTGCCTGCTGTTGTGTACTCCGGCCTTGGCCCAAACCACTCCCGGGGGCATGGAACTGGATGAGGTGCTGTCCCTGTTCGAGGCCAGAGCCCAACAGGCCATGGAGGCTTCCGCCGTGCCCGGCATGGCCATTGCGGTGGTTTGGGACGATCAAGTGGTCTACAGCAAGGGCTTTGGCGTAAAGGAACTGGGTGATCCC
>CAZDRW010000653.1:0-2290 GCA_964507555.1 uncultured Desulfarculaceae bacterium | reverse complement strand
CGTGGCGGTGACCGGCGAAAATTTCATGCCCGGAAAAAAAGGCGACACCCTGGACCTGAACGGCATCAAGCTGGGGCCCCTGATCTGCTACGAGTCCATCTTTCCCGAGCTGGCCCGGGCCCAGACCCTAAAGGGCGCCCGGCTGCTCATCAACCAGACCAACGACTCCTGGTACGGCCGCACCGTGGCCAGCGCCCAGCACATGAGCCACCTCATCCTGCGCAGCGTGGAGAACCGCCGCGCGGCGGCGCGCTCGGCCAACACCGGCATCAGCGGCTTCATCATGCCCGACGGCAGCGTGGAGGGCGAGCTGGGCCTCATGACCCAGGGGCTATCCAGCCGCGAGCTTCCCTTGATGAAGGGCCTCACCTTCTATGTGCGCACCGGCGAACTATTAGGCCCGGCCTGCCTGGTCATGGCGCTTTTGGCCGGTGCCTGGGCCTGGATTCGCAAGCGTAAAAACTGAAATTCAACGTTGCAAAGGGCGGGGCATAGGTGGGAACCTTAACAAGATACGTTATAAAAAATGACTGTGCTTTTAATCCGGGGGGAGGATAAGCATGATGAAAAAAGCGTTTGTCATATTTAGCGTCGCGGCCCTGATCGCCGCCTTCTGCGGGCTGGCCGGGCTGGCCCAGGCCGAGGAGCTTAAGCCATGCCCTTGGAAGGTCACCGAGGTGGCGGTGGGCAAATGGGCCAACGGCAATCAGAAGGCCGGCTCCTGGTATAAGGGCTTCTTTCCCATCAACATCCCCGGCGTCACCGAGCGGCCCGACTGGTACATAAACGGAAGCGCGGTGGGGAAATCCCAGATACATTTCAAAGACCGCTTTATCCCCAACAGCTCCAACATATTCAAGCCCGGCAGCAACACCGTGAAGGTGCAGTTCAACAAGCCGCCTTACAACGGGGCCTTTTTTCAGTGCACCATCAGCGGGTTTGACTGGAAGCAGGTGCCCAACGGCGGATACAAGCGCTACCCCTGCCGCTGAAATCGGCGGTCAAACAGCAGCGCCCGCGTAACAAACCGCAAAAACGGGCAGGGGCCAAGCCAGGGGGTGCGCCGGGCCAAGGACATGATATAGTTTAGCTCTTGGAGGCGCTGCCAGCGCCCCTCAGCAAGCGCCAGCACAAGGTTTGCGACCAGGTTCAAGGAGGACCTTAAGAGATGTTCGAGGAGATCAACGAGTCGCTGCAGGATTTACGTCAACGGCTGGATTTGATCGGGGAGCATCTTTGACCCTGACAGCAAGCGCGCCCGCATGGCCGAGCTGGAAAAGCTCATGGCCAAACCCGGATTCTGGGATGATCCCGACACTGCCAAAGCCATAGGCAAGGAACGCACCGTTCTGGAGCATTCCCTGGCCTCCCATGAGAGCATGCAGGCCCGGCTGGAAGACGCCGAGGTGCTCCTGGAGCTGGCCGTGGAGGAGAACGACCGCGCCACGGCCAAGGAGGTGGAGCACTCCCTGGAGGCCATTGAGGAGGGCGTGTCCCAGCTGGAGACCGCCCGCCTCCTGGGCGGCCCGGATGATCACCGGGGCGCCATCCTGGCCATCAACGCCGGGGCCGGCGGCACCGACGCCCAGGACTGGGCCGAGATGCTCCTGCGCCAATACTTCCGCTTTGCCGAGCGCCGGGGTTTCGAAGTGCGCCAGCTGGACCTGCAAGAGGGCGAGGAAGCGGGCATCAAGGGAGCCACCTTAGAGATCAACGGCTTCCAGGCCTACGGCCTCTTGAAAAGCGAGAGCGGCATCCACCGCCTGGTGCGCATCAGCCCTTTTGACGCCAGCCACCGCCGCCACACCGCCTTTGCCTCGGTCTATGTCTCGCCCCAGGTGGACGAGGACATCGAGATCGAGGTGGACGACGCCGACCTGCGCATAGACGTGTTCCGCGCTTCGGGCGCCGGCGGCCAGCACGTGAACAAGACCAGCTCCGCCGTGCGCATGACCCACCTGCCCACCGGTGTGGTGGTCTCCTGCCAGAACGAGAAAAGCCAGCACCGCAACAAAGAGATCGCGCTCAAGGTCCTAAAGGCCCGGCTCTATGAGATGGAGCTGGCCAAGCGCGAGGAGGAAAAGCAAAAGGTCCACGACTCCCACCAGGAGATCGGCTGGGGCAGCCAGATCCGCTCCTATGTGCTGGCGCCCTACCGCCTGGTCAAGGACCACCGCACCGGGGTGGAGATGGGCAACGTGGACGCGGTGCTGGACGGCGATCTGGAAAGATTCGTGCAGGGCTTCCTGCTCTGGCGCGCCGAAGGCCGCGAAGCCAGGGAGCAAGCGGA
>CAZDRW010000652.1:0-2293 GCA_964507555.1 uncultured Desulfarculaceae bacterium | reverse complement strand
CAACAATAACACCGCCAAAGACATACCAACGACTTACACCACATCAAACGGCTCTTGAACCATAAACAGACTGAGGGCCTGCAAGATCAGGCTTTCATAGACGAGCGCACGGAAAACTTCGCCTCATGCAAGGAAACGGTGCTTAGTTACACCCCTGAAAAGGTGGAGCAGATAACAGGCGTGCCGGCGGACGACATCAGATCCGCCGCCCGGCTCTACGCCGGAGCCGATCGGGCCGCCATATTCTACGCCATGGGCATCACCCAGCACCGCAACGGAACCGACAACGTGAAAGCCCTGGCCAACCTGGCCATGGCCTGCGGACATATAGGCAAGCCGGGCACCGGGGTCAATCCCCTGCGCGGGCAAAACAACGTGCAGGGCGCCTGCGACATGGGCGGTCTGCCCAACGTCTATCCCGGTTACCAGAAGGTTGACGACCCCGCCATCAACCGGAAAATGACCGAGGCCTGGGGCGTGGATTCCCTGCCCAGCCGTCCGGGGCTAACCCTGACCGAGATCGTGGAAGGCATTCACCAAGACCGTATCAAGGCCCTCTACATAATGGGCGAGAACCCGGTGCTTTCCGATCCGGACTCCAACCACGTGAAAACTGCGCTGGAAAATTGCCAATTCCTGGTAGTGCAGGATATTTTCCTGACCGAAACCGCGGCCCTGGCCGATGTGGTTCTGCCCAGCGCCTGCTGGGCCGAAAGCGACGTCACCTTCACCAACACCGAACGCCGGGTGCAGATGGTCCGCAAGGCTGTGCCGGCTCCGGGCCTGGCCCGCGACGATTGGAGAATCCTGGCCGATTTATGCACGCGCTTCGATGTGCCCGGCGGATATTACAGCGCCAAACAAGTCATGGATGAGATCGCCAGGGTGACGCCTTCCTACGGCGGCATCTGCTATCCGCGCTTGGAGCGCGGCGGCCTGCAGTGGCCATGCCCCCACATCCGCCACCTCGGCACCCCCATTCTGCACGCCCAAGGCTTTAGCAGGGGTAAGGGCCTGTTCGCGGCCTTGGAGCATATCGAACCCGCCGAATTGCCCGACGCGGGCTACCCCTACACCCTGACCACCGGCCGCATCCTTTATCAGTATCATACCGGCACCATGACCCGGCGTTCTGGCGGCCTGGATGATCTGGCTCCCCACTGCCAGATTGAGATCAATCCTGCCGACGCCGAGGAGTTGGGCCTTAAAAACGGCGACCAGGTCCGGGTGGCTTCCCGCCGGGGCGAAATGGAGGCCGAAGCCTGGGTGACGCCCCGGGTAGGGCCCAAGGTGGTGTTCATACCCTTCCATTACGCGGAAAGCCCGGTAAACCAGCTCACCAACAAAGTGCTGGACCCGGTAGCCAAGATTCCGGAATATAAAGTCTGCGCAGTGCAGGTGGGCAAAGCCTAGCCCATAACGCCATGAAAATGAAAGCCCTCCGCCTTATGCAAGGCGGGGGGCTTTTAAAATAGAGGGCTGGGCTTAGGGCTAGCGCTCGTGGCCGGGCAAGGTGAGGGTGGCGCAGTTGCCGGCGTTGGCGCAGGAACGGCTCTGCACCTGGGGGGAGGCGGAGCTGCCGCCGGAAGGCGCGTTCTCCACCACCGATGCGCAGGCACTCATCACTCGGGAGAGGTCCTTGCCGCCGCACTCCGGGCAAGAGGCCTGATTTTGCTCTTTTTGAGTGAGCGCCAGATGCTCGAACACTTGACCGCAGCCATCGCAGCGGAATTCATAAATTGGCATGTTCAACCTCCTCTTGAGGCCCCCGGGGTTGTCAGGGACCTGGCCGCAAGTGTAACGTTAGGCGCCAATGGGGGCAACCCCGGAAAGCGCGCCGCTCAAAGATTTGAGGGAGGAAGCACGTGGGTTGGAAAATCGCCACTTTCAACGTAAACGGCCTGCGCGCCCGCCTGGACATCGTAGTGGACTGGCTCAAGGAGAACAGGCCTCAAGCGCTTTGCCTGCAGGAAACCAAGGTGCAGGACCAGGATTTCCCCGCCGCCCCCTTGGAGGAAGCCGGTTACCGGGTGACTTTCATGGGGCAGAAGTCCTACAACGGCGTGGCGGTTCTCTGTCAAAACCAGCCGGAGGAGGTGCACCGCGGCCTCATGGACGGCGAGGACGACCCCGAAGCCCGCTTCCTGGCCGTCAAGGTGGACGGCCTCTGGCTGGCCAACGCCTATCTTCCCCAAGGCCGGGATGCCGAGCATCCCTCTTTCCAATACAAGCTGCGCTATTTCGAGCGCGTGCTGGCCTGGCTGAAGAGGCATCATCAGCCAAGCGATAGGCT